>JBDKTF010000219.1:0-15842 GCA_039680295.1 Anaerolineaceae bacterium | reverse complement strand
AGGGTGATTTCCATTTCGCCAGTTGCTTCGAGCTGTTTCTTGATGATCTGCATCCATGCAGCTGTTGAGGCGCCGTAGTGTTCCGGCGGATACCAGAATGTCATCTTCAACTTATTCGTCTCGGAATAACCGGAAGCTTCCAGATACTTTTTGGCTGCATCGAGATCAGGAGAGGCATACAGGGTATCGAATGCTTCGGTAGCGCCCAGGAAGCCCGGAGGAATCATCGAGTACAGCGGAGAAACCTGTCCGCCATAAACGGTATCCGCAATTTCGTTGCGGTCGATCGCAGATGCAATGGCTTTGACCACATTGGGATCATCCGTCGGTTTCATGGTGAGGTTCACGGTCAGGAATTGGATGAAGCCACCCGCAACCGTGCCGATTGTCAATCCATCGACGCCTTCGAGCGAAGTGAGCTGCTCGGGAGGAAGCAGACGCCAGGCAACGTCAATTTCGCCGCTCTGAACCGCCAGAGACATGGTGTTGGGTTCAGCGTATTCGCGGAAGATGATCTGCTTGACCTGCGCCGGATAAGGACCCGTGTAATAGGGATTGGGTTCGAAAACCATCTGTTCGTTGGCGGTGTACTTCGAAATGTACCAGGCGCCCGTTCCGTAGATCGGACCTTCAGGATAGAGTTCGCATTTATCCGCGGGGAAGGTGGCGGGGTTTGCAGCAACAAACGGAGCGGTTGCCAGCAAATTGCGGAAGTAAGCGATCGGGGTGGTCAATTCGAAGACCATGGTCTTCTCATCAGGGGCAGTGATGCTCTTGATGTAAGGAACCGCAAGCGCATCCGCCACATCGTTCGGGCAGCTGGGTCCAATCGTGAGCAGACGATTAAGCTGGGCGGCGTAAATCGTAGCGGTCAGCGGCGTGCCGTCCGCGAATTTGATTCCGTCTTTCAAAGTGAATGTGTAGGTCAAACCGTCTTCAGAAACGGTGCCCAGGTCGGTCGCCAGAATGGGTTCCACATCGATGGTACCGGGTTTCCAGTTCACCAGACCGTCATTGACGTTCTTGATGATTTCCCAGTCACGGGTCGAGTAGGCATCCGCTGGATCGAGGCTGGCGACTTTATCCGTTGTACCAATGATGATGGTATCCGGATTTGAGACCGTGGTCGCGGTCTCGGTAACAGCAGGAGCTTCCGTGGCTGCTGGAGCTTCGGTCGCTGCGGGTGCTTCAGTAGCTGGGGCTGCTGTGGGTGTGGCTGTCTGGCAGGCTGTGAGAATCATGCTTAAGAGCACAAGCACGCTGACCAGACTTAAAAGCGATTTCGATTTCATTTTCTTCTCCCTATTGGTTTTATGATCATTTTTTGGTTTGGGAAAATCTCGGATTGGTTATAAGTACAATACGGCTACCTCCTTTCCGCTTCGGCAACCATTATTCGCTCTGACGCAAGGAGCGATCTTGAATTGGTAGAAGATGGGTTGGGCAAAGCCAGAAATCATCTGGCGCTAAGAATAATGTGCCAATTATCATACGAAACTGGATGAATGTCAATTAAATAGCGCGATGTTAATCATACCAATTTTTGCCATTTGATGTCTGTCAAGATGACTTGTGTCACTTTGAATCGGGATTGGGCTGCTTTTCAGAAATACCGGTTCAGGGTATACTGCTTCTGCGCGCTGCAAGGGCGCAAGAGAAATGATTAAAACCAAAATCATCCGCGCATATCCTGCGCGCCTACCATGAATATACACAGCGAATGGATGCCATTGTGATTGCGGGGGGAACACCCCCGCCTGATGATCCTTTATACGAAGAAACCCGGGGCGGATACAAATCCCAACTGGACGTAGCCGGAAAGCCCATGGTGCAATGGGTGCTCGATGCGTTGGCTGGCGCCGACGCGGTGGATCGGGTGATTGTGGTTGGCTTACCCATGTTCGCCGATCTGGCTTATCCCCGCCCGCTGACCATCTTACCCGATGCCGGGGGCATTCTGGAAAACATGCAGGTGGGCGCCGAAGAGCTGCGCCGCGTCCATCCCCAGGCTGAATATGCGCTCGTCGTTTCTGCCGATATCCCCGCCATCACAAGCGAAATGGTGAACTGGTTAATTTCGTCCGGTCAAACCCATTTGCACGATCTGTATTACTGCGTGATCGAACGCCGTGTGATGGAAAGCCGTTTTCCCGTTTCCTCACGCCCATATATTCATCTCAAGTCCATGGAAGTGTGCGGCGGCAGCATGAGCCTGATTCGCACATCGCTCTTTTCCGCCGAAATGCCCCTCTGGAACCGCCTCATTGAAAATCGGCAGAATCCGCTCCATCTGGCAGCGCTCCTGGGATATGACACGTTGTTTTATCTGCTGGTGCGCCAGCTTTCATTGGAAGATGCCGCTGCCACCGTCAGCAAACGATTGGGCATCGATGTCGCCGCCGTGCTCTGCCCTTACCCCGAAATTGCTCTGGACGTGGATAAACCCCATCAGCTGGATACCCTGCGCAGCATTCTGTCTGCGCGGGAGACTGCACTATGACGTGGCGCAAGATCCTCGAATGGGATGTAGCGCAGTCAGAGCGCATGCGTCTGCTCGACCCGAAGAGCATCTGGTTTCGCTGGGCAGCGTTTTTTGCGCACACAGGCGACTCCTGGTTCTGGCTCATCGGGTTGAGCGTCGTCTGGTTGGTTTCCGACGGACCCTGGCACACGCGCGCTGCGCTGCTCGCTCTCATTTCAGTGCTGCTGGCGGTTTTCGTTCTGGGCATCAAATTCACCGTGCGCCGCCGCCGCCCTGAAGGTGAATGGGGCGCCATCTACCGCAACACAGACCCTCATTCCTTCCCTTCCGGGCACGCTTCGCGCGCTGCCATGCTGGCAGTCATGGCAGTGGGGTTGGGACCCACCTGGTTCGGCATCTTGCTCGTGCTCTGGGCGCCGTTGGTTTGTCTGGCGCGGGTTTCCACCGGTGTGCATTACATCTCAGATGTAATCGTCGGTTTCGTTCTGGGATTGATCGTCGGCTGGATTGGATTGGAATTGACCCCTCTGCTGATCCAATCCCTCCCATTTCTATTCTGAAGATGCAAGCAAAACCCCTTCCAGTCATCGGAAGGGGTTTTTATTTTCCACTTTTTCTGTAAACGGATCCTGCCCTCTCCTTGATGAGCGGGCAAAGGTAAAGCCCTCTTACGGCGTTGTCGTCGTAGTGGATGTCGTCGGTCCGTACTCCGGCAGCGAGAATACGAAGGGAGAGTTGCTGGGCAGGTACATCACCTGCACGTTGGGCGAAATCTTGGTGATGTACTGGTACGTCAGCAGTTCCGGTTTGCCCTTCAGCGCCGCAGAAATCATATCCAGCGCCTTGGCTTCGGCTTCCGCTTCCACCAGGCGGGCTTCCGCTTCACCCTTCGCGCGAATCACATTGGCATCCGCCGCGCCCTGCGCTGTCTGGCGTGCCTGCTCCGCTTCCTGACGTTTTTGCTCCACGGTCAGCTTGGCTTCCTGCGCCTTCTGTTCGGCAATCTGCTTCTGTTCCACCGAAGCGGCGTATTCGGGCGAGAAGGTGATGTTGCGCAGCACGAAATCCACCATAATCAACCCATTATCCGACATCTTCTTCGTTAAATTATCCGAAATCATTTTGACCATATCGGTGCGTTTGGCGCTGATCACATCCTGCACGCCAAACTGGGAAACCGCATCGCGGATGATGCCACGGGTTTGCGGGCGCACCAGGTTATCGGCATAGCGGTCCTGCCAGTTGATATGCACCTGCACCACCTTCGCAGGGTCAATGGCGTAGATCACCGAAGCGTCCACATAGATTTCCTGTCCGTCCGCCGTGCGCGCCGTAATCGAGTCATCTCCCTGAATCTGCCCCTCGGCAGATGCGATGGACATGGTATACGTCTCGCGCGAGATCGGATACCGTACCACCGTTTCGGCGAAAGGAATCACCCAGCGCAGTCCTGGTTGAAGCGCTTCTTCGCGGTAGCCTTTGGGCGACAGCGCCGAAATCACCACGCCGCGTTCCTGCGGGTTGATGAAGACCAGTCCCTGGCTCAAAACACTCAACAGGATGGATACCACCGCCATGATCAAAATGATCCCCTTGGCATTGCGTATGGGTCTGCCGCGTGAGGATCTCACCACCGCCATGACCAGCATGCCGATGGTGATCAGCCACACAATCACAACCAACGTCGAGAACAGCGTTGCAATATTCATTCATACCTCTTCTTGGATTGGGTCAAATGGTGATCGTAGAAAATTATATCTGAAATGCCCCCCGGATGATATAGCCGGTGGATGATTCATATAAAACGCATATAATCCTCGCCGTTTCCATTCATCAACCCCCATCTTTTATAATCAAACAAATGAGTGAGAGCGGAGCAGCACCCCCCCCGCTTCAGCTTACATGAGATGTGTGATCAGCACCCGCAGTCCGATACCCACCAGAATCAATCCGCCCAATATTTCCATTCGCTTGCCAAAACAGGCTCCCAACCTGCCGCCCAACAGCAAACCGACCAGCGACAGCCCCCCGGTCACCAGACCAATCATCAGACTGGCGTTCATAATGTTGACGGTCACCAACGCCATGCTTAAACCCACCGCCAGCGCATCGATGCTTGTGGCAACGCACAGCATCATCAACATTCCACCCCGTGAAGGATCCGCGCACGATGCCTTTTCCTCCCCGCCGCCGAACCCCTCTTGAATCATGCGCCCGCCTACGAACGCCAGCAGAATAAAAGCGATCCAATGATCCACGCCAGAGATCAAGGAAGCAATGGTGGTTCCCGCCAGATATCCCAAAAGCGTCATCATCGCCTGAAAAAAACCAAAATGAAACGACAGACGGAAAATGGGACGCCGTGTGCGCGCCTGACCGGTTGTACCAATGCCCAGAGATACGGCGAAAGCATCCATCGCCACGCCCACCGACACAAGTAAAATCGAGAAAAAATCCATGAGATCAGATCGTCCTTGGGTTGAATTTACGCAAAACCGCGCAAATTATACCCGATCTGGTTTGTTCTCATCGGATGAAATCTTTGAAGAAGGAATATGTTTTAATTGAGGCAGGCGCAGGACAAGCAAAATGAGAAGCAGCGCTCCGGCTGCCATTGGGCGGATCAGATCGCCCCGCAGGCGCAGCGCATCTCCCTTGGACGCCAGGAAAAAATGCACCACTGCCAGAACCCCCGCTGCATAAACCAGCCGGTGCAGACGTTTCCAGTTTTTGCCCAACCGCTGCTTCCACTTTCCGAACGAGGTTACCGCAAGCGCCAGGAGAATGATGAACGCCGCCAACCCTGCCCAAAGAAAGGGTTTCTCCGCCAACGTCTGTCCAATCCGGCGCAGGTTCAGCCCGTAATCCACCCCCACAAAAGTGATCAGATGCAGGCAGGCATAGAAAAACGCGTAGACCCCCCAGCGCCGTTTAAATTTGCGGCTCCAATTTGCCCTCGCCCATCGCACCAATGGGGTGATCGAAAGCGATCCAAGCAGCAATATCAGCGCCGCCACCCCCAGGCGCTGTTCGATTTTTTGAATGGGATTCGCGCCCAACCCACCTCGCAGCGCATCCGCCGCCAGCCAGAACAGGGGCGTCAGCGCAGCCAGATGACTGGCAATTCGTATCCATGGATTTTGCGGCGCACGAGCCATCAATAATTCGCCTTCAAATCCATGCCCGTATAAAGTTGACCCACCTGCTCGGCATATCCGTTGAATAAGAGCGTGTCGCGGCGTTTCAGCTCGCCAATTCGCCGTTCGCTGGCTTGCGACCAACGCGGATGCGGCACGTCGGGGTTGACATTGGCGTAAAACCCATATTCATCGGGCGCCACCGTTGACCACAACGTGGCAGGCTGCTCTTCGGTCAGTTCAATTTTGACAACCGCCTTGATGCTCTTGAATCCGTATTTCCACGGCACAACCAGACGGATCGGCGCGCCGTTTTGCGGCAGTGCTGGCTTACCATATACGCCGGTAGCCAGCAGCGTCAGCGGGTGCAGCGCTTCATCCAGTCGCAGTCCTTCCTGATATGGGAAGGGGAAAAATGGATCTTTCTGTCCGGGCATTTCATCCGGCGCGGTGATCGTCTCGAAGCGCACGTATCGGGCGCTGGTCATCGGTTCAGCCATCCGAATCAGGTCTGCCAGCGAAAACCCCTGCCAGGGAATAACCATGGACCAGCCTTCCACACAGCGCAGACGGTAAATGCGGTCTTCTGGCGGAAAAAGGCGCAGCAAATCTTCAATTCCAAACGTCTGGGGTTGATGCGCCAATCCGCTTACCGCCACCGTCCATGGTGAGGTTTTGAAATCCTTTGCCAGATCAGCCACCGCCTCTTTGTCGGTGCTGAATTCATAGTAGTTGTTATAGTGGGTGATATCCGCATACGATGTGGCTGGGTCTCCCCGTTCATCTTTGTAGGCGGGAAGACCCGTCTGCGTCGAAGATGCCGTCCCTTCCCCAGTCAATTGCGGCGCGCAGGCTGCCAGCACACTCGCAGCCGCCGCCAGCGCCGCGGTTTTGAGGAACATGCGGCGCGACAGATAGAGAGATTCGGGTGTAATCTCCGAAGATGGTGGCGTGGGTATGGATTCCATTGGATGCATTTCTATTTTTGCGGATAAATATTATCTTTTTCAATAGAATACCACAATCAGCGGGTTGACTCATTAAATTTCGTGAAGAAATCGAACCAAAAATTGATAAAATCGCTGCCGATAACCCGCCGAAATATTTTTCACCCCTTTCAATTGAAAAAATCATCAACCCGCCCTCCCTCTAATGTTGACGGAAAATGCATTTCTGTGATAGTCTTATCACAATTAAGAATTTCTTAATGTTGAAACGCAGAGGGAGTCAATCGATTAGATGAATCGCCAGCCGTCGCTGTCCCCCCAACCATTTCACTCACGTCATACAAACAATGCGGATCTTCATCGCCGGTTGATGGAACTCAATGCCCTCTACTCGGTCAATAAAACCACCTCAACCGCCACAACGCTTGATGAAATCATCGAATCAACCACCCGCATCGTGGGAGAAACGCTCTACCCGCATAGCTTCGGAGTCTGCCTGTGGAATGCTGAGAGCGGCAAACTGGAACCCCACAAATCCTACCGTACCCGAACCAAACACCCACTCAAGAGCCTCGAGCCGGGTGAAGGGCTGGTGGGCACCGTTTTCGTGACCGGCGAAAACATTCGGGTGGATAACGTGCTGCTGGATCAACGCTATCATCGTGGAGATCAGCTCACCCGTTCTGAACTTTGCGTACCGTTGTGGGGAAAGGACGGCATTCTGGGGGTCATCAACGCCGAATCCACCGATATTGACGCGTTCAACGAAGCCGACGAACGCCTGATGGAAGCATTGGCGGTTGAATTGACCAACGCCATGGAAATGATGCGTCTTCTGGTGGCAGAACAGCGCCGCAGGCAGGAATCAGAACGCCTGCGCGAAGCCACGGCAGCGCTCACCTCCACCCTCGATATGGATCAGGTGATTGAGCGCATCCTCATTCAGCTCGAACAGGTCGTCCCCTATATCAGCATTACCATGATGTTGGTCAAAAACGATCAGCTCGAAATTCGCGCCGTGCGCGGTTTCCATTCTCCCGATCAATTGAAAATACTGTTGGATGTCAACCAGTTCCAGCATTTGCGTGAAATTTTGGTGACGGCTCGACCAGGCACCATCCCCGATACCTATCAGGATCCACGCTGGCAGGTGCGCGACGGCAGCGAGTATATTCACTGCTGGATGGGCGTTCCCATGAAGATCCACGAAAAGGTCATCGGCATCCTCAATCTCGACCATACCGAAATCGGTCGCTACACAGAAGAAGACGCCGAGCTCGCGATGGCATTTGCCAATCAAGCCGCCATTGCCGTGGAAAATGCACAGCTTTTCAAGAATCTGGAAGACACCAACCGCGCGCTCTCCGAAGCCTATGACGCCACCATCGAGGGTTGGTCGCACGCGTTGGAATTGCGCGACCGCGAAACAGAGGGGCACACCCTGCGCGTCACCGCGCTCACCATGCGCATGGCAGAGGCGGCAGGAATTTGGGGGAATGAGCTCACCAGCATTCGTCACGGCGCGCTGCTGCATGATATCGGGAAAATGGGCATCCCCGATAGCATTTTGCTCAAACCCGGCTCTTTGACCGAAGCCGAATGGGAGGTTATGCGGCAGCACCCGGAATATGCGCGCCGGCTGCTTTCCGGCGTACCCCGGCTGCAGTCCGCACTGGATATCCCCTATTGTCACCACGAACGCTGGGATGGCAGCGGCTATCCGCGCGGGTTAAAAGAGAAGAACATTCCTTTCGCGGCGCGGCTGTTTGCTGTGGCAGATGTATACGATGCGCTGACCACCGATCGTCCTTACCGTCTGGCATGGACGCATGAGACAGCGCTGACGTATATTCGCAGCCAATCGGGCAAGGGTTTCGATCCACAGGCAGTGGATATATTTCTAAGTCTGGAAGATATCGATTAACCCGCCAGCAGACGGGCTGCAATCTGGCGGTCGATTTTTCCCATCGGATAGGCTTTCATCTCTTCAGGCAGCAGCCAGCGCAGATCGCTGGCTTCGAGAGGACGTGGCTCCCCTGTAATCAGCCTGCATTCAAAGGCATGCAGCGTCACCCTGAAGTGGGTATAGGCATGCCGGTACACCCCCAGCAAATTCCCCACACTGACTTCAATCCCCAGTTCTTCACGCATTTCGCGCCGCAGACAGGCGGGTAAATCCTCTCCATCTTCCTGTTTGCCGCCCGGAAACTCCCACATTCCACCCAGCAGCCCCTTCGCAGGGCGCTGCGCCACCAGCACCCGCCCATCTCCGGATGGATGCGCCAGAACCGCAGCGGTCACCGTCCAATGGGGTATCTCTGGTTTGGGTTCCATCACCGGTCGTTCTTCCTGTACTCCCAACACCCGTGCCTGGCATAAATCCGCCACCGGGCAGTGGGCACAATCGGGGGTGCGCGGCAAACAGATTCCCGCGCCCAGGTCCATCAATGCCTGGATATAATCTCCGGCGCGCTCATCTGGCAGATATTCCGCTGCCAGTTCCCACAGACGCCGCTCCCCTTGCGGTGATTTCGCCGGTAGGGTGACATTGAAAATTCGCGCATACACCCGGCGAATATTCCCATCCAGCGCGGCTTCTTTTTGACCAAATGCGATGGATGCGATGGCTCCCGCTGTATACTGCCCGATGCCGGGCAGTTTCTCCAACAGGCTGCGTTCGCGCGGCAGCTCACCCCCATAGGTCGCCGCAACCTCTTGCGCTGCCCGATGCAGGCTGCGTGCGCGGCTGTAATACCCCAGACCTTCCCAGTATTTCAGCACCTCCTGCTGATCCGCTTCCGCCAGCGCTGCCAGCGTGGGGAAACGCTGCATCCAGCGCTCGAAATAAGGGATCACCGTATCCACGCGGGTCTGTTGCAGCATGATCTCCGAGACCCAGACGGCATAGGAATCAGAAAGCCCGCGCCAGGGAAGGCGGCGGGCATTTTGATCGTACCAATCCAGCAGATGTTTTGAAATTCGCGAATCCATACCGGGGTCAGAACTGGAAACCGCCCCGTGCAGGGACGATTTTCTCGGCGTAATTCTCCACATAATCCTGAAGTTGATTGTTCAGGCTGCGCCAATCGGAAGACTGCAGCACATGCTGTACTTCGCGCATGGTGGGCATGAGCACGCCCACCAGCATGCGTGGGTGTTCGCCATAGACGGTCGCCCATGCGTCGCTGAGTTCAAAGCCAAGTCGCTGCACACCGGGAATGAAATCACGCACCACGAACTCAAAATATTCTTGTTCGCGGTCAGGTGTAATATCCCAGGTCATAATCAGCTTGGCGGTCAATGCGTTCTCCTCATCCGTTGTGTTCGTAATCCAACACAACCACGCGGGTTTCTTCCGGCAGGCTCGAAATGCTGGTGACTTTCAAAGAAGGAATGGGGTCCGGCGCACTGATGCCCATCTCTTTGAAGAATTTGCTCAACGGGTCGAGCGTCAAAGCGGTCTCACCCGTTGCCGGAGTGGCATAGTGCATGGGGATGACGATGTTCGGCTCCAGCAGACTGATGACTTCCGCTGCTTTGGCGGCGTTCAATCCGCCGCCGCCGCCCACCGGTACCAATGCAATTTTGACACTTCCCAGCGCTTCGATTTCGGGCTGCGTGGGCACGCGGCTCAAATCGCCCAGATGCGCCACCGTCAATCCGTTGTAATCCACAACATACAGGGTGTTGCGCAGTTCGCCGCCCTCTCCCTTGGAGTGACCATTGGTCTGCACACCGGTGATGAACACCCCGCCGATCTCATACTCACCCGGTCCGGTGATGGCGCGGGGATCGCCTTTCACTGCAGAAACAAAATTGTGTCCCGCCGTGTTGTGGCTGACGGTAACGATATCTGCCTTGAGTTTCAATGGTTCATAACCGATCTGACGTGAATCGTATGGATCGGTCACCACGGTCGCCATGCCGCGTTCAGCCAGCCGAAAACAGGAATGTCCGTACCAGGTAATTTCCATGAAAATCCTCCAACGTGATAACAAATTATAACATCATCATCAGCCGCCATGTACGGACGTCTGCGAAACTTTATTCATAAAGAAGTGAATGGGTCTCACCCAATTTTCAATGTCGCGCCGGGTTTTCCGGCGTTTATCCGCAATTTCAGTCGGATTAGAACCCGTTTTCTTTGCCAACTTTTGCGACGTTCACAAACACCATCGGGCGGCGGCGCGTCTCATTGAACAGCAGAGACCGCAGCGTCTTTTCCACGTCTTCCTTCATGTGCCCATTCGAACGTTCCACAACATCACGGATCTGTTTGCGCGCGCTGTTCAGCAGCTCTTCCGCCTCGTGCGAGACAATAAACCCGCGGCTCAGAATCTCTGGATCGCTCAGCAGCTTGCCTGTTTCGCTGTTCACCAGCAGGTTCACCAGCACGATTCCGTCCTGGCTCAGCTCATCCCGCTCGCGCATCACATCGGGACCCACATCGCCCACGCCCGATCCATCCACGAAGACGTATCCACCCGGGATGCGTTCGCCCAGCTTCATCTCTCCGTTGGCAAATTCAAGCACCTGCCCATTCTGCAGGATGGGAATGTTCTCCTCGCGAATGCCCACCGAACGCGCCAGCGCCGCGTGCGCCCGCAACTGTCGAATTTCACCGTGGATCGGAATGACATAGCGCGGTCGCGTCAGATGGATAAGCAGTTTCATCTCTTCCTGGCTGGCGTGCCCCGAAACGTGCACCGGCGCAATGGCTTCGTAAATCACGTTGGCGCCCCGTTCGAACAGACGGTTGATGGTGCGGTACACCATTTCTTCGTTGCCCGGAATGGGATGCGATGAAAGCACCACCGTGTCGCCGGCTTTCAGGTCGAACATGCGGTTGGTGCCGGTGGAGAGCCGCCCCATGATGCTGGTCGGTTCGCCCTGTGATCCTGTGCACATCAACGTCACTTCGTCATCAGGCAGGTTCAGGGCCTGATCGATCGGCACCACCACGTCGTCTTCAACATCCAGATAGCCCAGCTTGCGCGCCATCTTGAAATTGTCCACCATGCTCATACCCACGAACGCCACTTTGCGCTCGTGTTTTTGCGCCACGTTCAGCACCTGCTGCATACGTGAGATCAGCGAAGCAAAGCTGGCAATGATGATGCGTCCGGGCGCCGAATCGAACACCTGCTCAAACGCCGGTTCAATCGTGCGTTCCGAGGGTGTCCAGCCGGGGCGCTCCGCATTGGTTGAATCGCCCAGCAGAGCCAGCACACCGCGCTCAGAAAATTCAGCCAGCATGGCATAATCCGAAGGCCAGCCGTCCACCGGTGTGTGATCGAATTTATAGTCGCCGGAATGAACGATCAATCCTGCCGGGGTTTCAATGCCCAACCCCACCCCATCCGGAATGGAGTGGCACACGTGGAAGAAATCCACCGTGAAGGGTCCGATCTGTTCGCGGTCTCCCGCCTGCACGGTGCGCAGATCGGCTTTCTGCCCCATGCCGTTGCGTGCCAGTTTCACTTCCAGCAGACCGCGGGTAAGCGGCGTGGCATAGATGGGCGCATTGATCTCTTGCAGCACGTGATGGATGGCGCCGGTATGGTCTTCGTGCCCGTGGGTGATGATGATCCCCTTCACCCGGTCGCGTTTGTCCAGCAGATAATTAAAATCAGGGATGATATAGTCGATCCCGAGCATATCATTTTCGGGGAACATGAGACCGGTGTCGACGACGAGAATATCCTCGCCGTATTCATACACCATCATGTTCTTGCCCACTTCTCCCAGTCCTCCGAGAGGGATAATGCGAAGTTTTTTCGCGGAATTCATACAGTGTCCTACTTTCAGTTAAATAATTGCTTCGCGAAACTCATTTCAGGAATTTCGTTTGGTTTTTAATATATATCGATGCCGGTGGAAAGAAAAAGGTCGCCGGAACCCTTATTGTTTAAATCCAGAATAACAATGGTGGAACCTACATCCCAAACGATGTATTTTCCCCCATACCTTCATTCAAGAAAGAATCCGTCAATATTATCCAATATGCCCCGTCGAAACATTCCAGACGGGGCAGAAAAATCAATGCGATCCAAAACTAACTCCATCTTTTCACTTACCCGGTGTATTGTAGCATAAGGGTATTATCTTGTCAAAGTGACTGAACAAGGTATGAATGTCGCCGCCCTTCCGGTCTTCATGTTCATATTTTTCAGCCTGAGTGTTGCAAAAAATCCATGCCCGACGTATAACAGAAAGACCATGAAGAAAACACTTCCGCTGATGACTGCCTTATTGATTTTGTGCCTCACGGCATCCGCGTGTTCCGCGCCCGCCGCCAACCCATCTGCTGCCCCCGCCGCTGACCAGCCCACGCTTCCCCCGCTGCCCATCGGCACCCCCACCCCGGAACCCACCCACACCCCGGTAACGCCCCTCACTGGAACATCCGCCTATTGGATCGTTGATCTGACCCAATCCAACCCCGAATTATATCTGGCTGATTCATACGAAACATCCAATGAACAGGTGGCTGCCAGCCGTTCCAATTCCGATGAATATCTGCAGCTTTTGCAAACCTGGGGACGCGTCACCGGTTCGGTGCGCTGGTACGTGCATCAACAGGGCTGCGGTTACACCGGGGGTGTGCGCGAAGTGTTGATGCAAACCGTTCAGTATCAGACGGTGGATGGCGCGGCTGCTGCCTTCGAATATTCCCGCAAAGAGGATGAAACTCAATCGGGTTACACGCTGCTTTCCGGCGCCGATTTACCCGGCAGCGTCGCCTATCGTACCGACAGTCATCCGGTGGATGCCTGCCCGAATGCCGGAGAAAGCGCGAGCGTGCGCATCCTCTTCCTGCGCGCCAATGCCGTGGGCATGGTGCAGGTCAGCGCCGCAAACGGCGCCCAATCTGCCGATGCATTGAATGCGGCGGTGCAGGATATCGCCCGCCAGATGGATGCCAGAATGTTGGGAAACTATTGACCCGCCGGTAAAATCACCGGCAGTGCCCCCGGACCCGCCGGGAGCGCCTGCAAATTGACCTGATAGGCGCGGCTCAAGCGCTCCGGTTCCAGCACTTCAGCGGGGGTGCCCAAGGCTTGCAGTTCGCCGTGCACCAGCAGCGCCACCTGATCGGCGCAGCGCGCCACCATATTCAAATCGTGCAGGGCAATCACCACCGTCAGACCATCCCGCGCCGCCAGCTCTCGCACCAGATCCAGCAATCCCACCTGATACTGTAAATCCAGGTGCGTGGTGGGTTCGTCCAGCAAAAGAATGGGCGAAGCCTGCACCAATGCCCGTGCAACCAGCAGCCGCTGCTGTTCACCGCCAGAAAGTTCACCCACATACCGGTCTGCAAACTCCAGCGTATTCGTTCGCGCCATGGCATCGTTCACCCGGCGGTCGTCTTCTGCCCCCACCTGCCCGAGGAAATTAAGGTACGGCGTCCGCCCAAGCGCAACCACTTCGCGTCCGGTGAACGCCGGGGGCATGTTGCGCGCCTGTGGAACCACCGCCAGCAGCCGCGCCCGTTGATTTGAAGAGAGAGACTCCACGCGCCGTCCCTGCAGCCAGACGCTTCCGCTCTGAATCGGCATCACCCCGCTGATCGCCCGGATCAGCGTGGATTTTCCCGCTCCGTTTGGACCGATCAACCCCAGAATTTGTCCCGATTCGAGACGAAAGCTGACGTTGTTCACCGCCAGACGGTTTCCGTATGCCACAATGAGGGATTTCACTTCCAACATGGTGAGTTCTCCTTCAACCGATAACCTACATCAAGTTTTGTTTTCTGGATTGCCGCAGCAGCCAGAGGAAGAACGGCGCCCCGATCAATGAAGTGATGATGCCCGTCGGGATTTCCTGCGGCGCCAGTAAAATTCGCGCCAACACATCCGCGCACAACAGCAGTATTCCGCCGCCGATCACCGAAAGCGGTATCAACCGGCGGTAGTCCGCACCCCAGATCAATCGAATCACATGCGGCACAACCAGACCCAC
This sequence comes from Anaerolineaceae bacterium, assembly GCA_039680295.1. GTDB lineage: Bacteria > Chloroflexota > Anaerolineae > Anaerolineales > Anaerolineaceae > JBDKTF01. The sequence goes on along the minus strand of JBDKTF010000219.1, from coordinate 1,311 downwards.
AAATCCGATGATCCCCGAAAACGAGACCGCAGCCGCCGTGGTCAACGAAGCCGCCGCGATGGTAATGATCCGTGCCCGCTCAACGGGCAGACCCAACTGCGCCGCCTGTTCATCGCCAAACTGCAAAACATTGAGCGAGTGACCCAGGGTCAGCAGCACGCCCAACCCCAGCGCAATAAACGGCAGTACCGCCAGAACCGGGCTCCAACCGCTCATCGCCGCGCCGCCCATTTGCCACACCAACGCCCGGCGCAGTTCGCCTGTCGAGCGCAGCATTAAGAAGGAAGTCACCGCGGTGGCGAATGCGCTCACCGCCACACCTGCCAGGATCAACTGTGTCGCCGGGATGGTTTTACCCACCCGCGCCATCGCGTACACCACCGCCACAGTGATCAGTGCCGCAATGAATGCCGACAGCGGAACCATCACCAGCGCAGCAGTCGTGCGTTCCGGTTGAAGGGTCATCGCCAGCACCGCGCCCAATCCTGCGCCCGACGCCACGCCGATCAGATAGGGATCTGCCAGTGGATTGCGAAACAGCCCCTGATAGGCTGCCCCGCTGCCACCCAGCGCCGCCCCGGTGATCATCACCATCACCGTCCGCGGAATGCGCAGTTGAAACACGATCACTTCCAGATTATTCGCCCAGGTGGCTTCAATTCGTCCACCCGTCAGCTTTGAAAACAACATCTTCGCCAGATCCGCAATGGATATGGGCACGCTGCCCACCGCCACGCTCAAAACAAGCGCTGCCAGCAGCAAGAATAACGTTAAAAGGTAAGGTCGCTTTCGCATCGTTGAGTGAACAGGCGGGAGGCGTCTGAATGCGGCGCCCCCGCCTGTCGATTCATGGTCTTACTTAAACAATTCCGGATGGATCAATTTTGCCATTTGTTCCAACCCGTCCACCAGCCGCATCGAGGGACGGCTGACCAGATTATCGTCAAAGGCAAACACCTTGTCATTCTTGAGGGCTGAAAGTTCGCCCCAGCCGGCGCGTTCTTTCAGGCTGTCGGCAGTCACACCGTATGCCGCGTCGCCCAACAGAATCACAGCGGGGTCTTTGCTCAGCAGTTCTTCCTGGCTGATCTGCGCCCATTCGCCGTTCAACGATGCGCCCAGATTCTCACCGCCAGCCATGGTGATCAGTGTGTCCACGAAGGTTCCCGGTCCGCTGGTATAGGGTTTGGCAGGATCAGTGGCGTCCAGTTCATAATACACCAGCGGCTTATCCGTGGCTTTCTCGATGGCGATTTGAACGGCTTCCACACGTCCGCCCAGATTGCGCACGACACCCAGCGCACGGTTTTC
>JBDKTF010000280.1:0-2368 GCA_039680295.1 Anaerolineaceae bacterium | reverse complement strand
TTTTTCCAGCCGATTTCGCTTCAGCTTCCAACCAGGCATAAAACTGATCGGTTACCTGCCCAACGGCAACGATGCCGGCAGAATCGACCGCGTATCCTTCCAAATGCTTGCTGTTCGCCATCAATTCCGATGCGAGGTCTTCCACCGCTGATCCAATGGTGCAGACTGCCGCAACCACTTCTTCGGCGCCGGTCAATTGTTTCGACAGAAAACTGCCCGTCAGACGGAATCCCCCTTCCAGCGTCACGCCTTCGGGGTCAATCTGTTCCACCGCCAGACGACGGAAAACGACGGTTGGATGCACCCGCTCAGCAGCCTGCTTCGCACCATCTTCCGTCATTGTCACAATCGCCGGTCGACGCTTGCGGATCACTTCAATATCGGTGTGCTGATTAAGAAACACATCTTCTGCGGTCAGGTGAATGGACCAATTCGTTAAGATCGGCATGATATTTTCCTCGCAACAGATAAATACAATAAACGCACATCACCAAACATACGGATTTAACCGACAATACCGGTGACACCATCTCACCATGTCAACCAACAGAGCAGGTTGTGCCCCAAAAGAGATCTGGCGCAACCTGCCTGATGGTTTGTCTCAATTATGGCAGGGAAAGCAGTCAAATATTTTGGCTGCTTCCCCGCCGAATAATCTGGTACGGTTTAGTAATTGTCCAGCGGGATACCCATCTCGCGGACTTCCTTCTTCACCGTGTCGTATATTTCCATCCATTCGTCGGTAGGCTTACCAGTGGCGACATCATACGCCTTCTGGTAGGGCTTGCCCAGATTGGGGGTCTTGATATTGCCTTCGTACAGCGGCAGCAGTTTCTTGACCACTTCGTTGACGTCCTTCGGATCCATGCCAGATGCCTTGTGGGTTACTTCGGCAGTGAAACGGCATTCCAATGGGGTGATGTAGTCGTTGAGTTTACCACCCGCGGTGCGCGGACCCGTGGAAACGGAAGAACCACAGGATGCCAGGGTTGCCTGACCGGCAGCGATTTCATACAGCAGCGTCTTCGTGCACGGACCCGAGACATCGTTGGAGATATTGTGAAGCAGGATATGCGTATTGCGGGACAGCGCCTGCGTGACCATACCCAGCGCCCACAACCCTTCGCGGTTGACGTTCGCCAGATAGCGCACGTCGTAGATTTCACCGCCGCCGACGTGGTTCTGCAGAATGGCATAGGAGAGGATAGAGCATGCCACGTTGGAAATGACTGCACCTTCGGGTGAACCAGGCATACCGCCGATCATTGCCGGGGAATCCGCCTTGACCATGCCGCCCATGTTGAGGGTGTGAACCACCTTGTTCAGGGTGCGGTAGTCGATCTTCATTTCGGAGGGGAAGAGGATCAGCGCCAGATCGGTCGGCAGGAAGCCGCCGGGTGTGCCGTAGGCGCCAAACTGACCGAATTCAGTGGTGGCAGAAATGGAGCCGATACCACCCATACCGGGGCGACCCGCACGGCGGCGAGCTTCACGCTGCATCTGACCGTGAACGTAACCCATCAGGGTCTCCCAGGGGGTGCCGGAGAGAACTTCATGTCCGCGGACGGTGGTCAGTGAACCAGCTTCCAGAATATCCACTTCGCGTTCGGCGGCAATGCCCGTCACGAGCTGCATGTAAATGTCTTCGCTGACGGTGATGCCCAGCGAGCATGCCTGCTGGCAGGGGTAAGAGCCGTCACCCGGAGTGCGGGATTTAATCCAGGTGCCGTCTTTGCCTTCGCCCACGAATACCTGGGCAGGGGCAAATTTGAGCGCATTTTCGAGCTCTTCCTGTGAAACCGCGATGATGCGTTCTGTGTCTTCCACCCAGAAACCCAACCGCAGCGCCAGATCAAAACCCGCCTGATAGAAACGGTCTGCCAATGCATAGTCGGTATTGATCGGGTTGTTCACGTCGCAGACATGTTCCAGATTGTATTCCTTCAAAACCTTCCGGATCGTGCCGTTAATCTTCTTGATATCCCAATCCTTCGCCGTGCAGTATTCACCTTTATGGGCACGTTCGAGAATTTCATAAATATCGGGTTTGTTTTGCATGTTTATCTCCTAATATTGATATCAATAAAATTGAGATGCAATTATTCGCTCAACAGCGCGTTTTCAAGAATGGGCTTCTCAAGCGGCGGGCGTTTTCCACTTTCCACCAGCTTCAAGCACACCGCCACCGCGTCCTTGGCGTCGCGTCCGTATCCGTCCGCGCCCACCTTCTCCGTCCATTCAGGGGTGATGGGTCCGCCGCCCACGATGCAGTAGAACTGATCGCGTTTGCCCATCGCCGCCAGTGTGTCAATCACCTGCCGTTGGTACGGCATCGAGGTCGTGATCAACGTCGACATCGCGATGATGT
>JBDKTF010000574.1:0-7864 GCA_039680295.1 Anaerolineaceae bacterium | reverse complement strand
AAGCATGCCCGTGCCGATTCCATCCCGGGGTTGGAAATTCTGGCGGATGATGTACGCTGCTCGCATGGTGCAACCGTTGGAAAAGTGGATTCCGATCAGGTTTTTTATCTGCTTTCCCGCGGCGTGACTCCAAGCGAAGCAGAACGGCTGATTGTGGAAGGGTTCTTTGACCCGATCATGCAGCGCATTCCTTTTGAGGGTGTTCGACAGCGCTTCCAGACTGCCATCCATAATAAGATGGTAGTGAAATAAACTGGACGGTCTGAAAACACTCATATAAAATAATCGATTAGCAATCGGCGTGGAAACCCGCAATGGTTTTCCCGTTGAAATTCTGGTGAGGCAGGAGAGAAGATGGCACAATCTCCATTTATGAAAGCGCCTGATCCCGAACTTTCCTTTGACGTGGGCGATACGGTTGAGGTTTTTTGCGACCACGAAAAAGGTGGGCAGCGGATTCGCGGATGGTTGAGAGGCATTGTGGTGCAGGTGGATGCCAAGATGGTGGCGGTCCAATTCCGTTCGAACGTCTTTTTGACGGACGGATGGATGGTGCCGGATCACATTCTCTGGTTCCCGCCCAATTCACAGCACATTCGCATGCCTGTCCGGCGCCCCAAACCCGCGCCAACTGGTGAAAAGGAATAGGACGTTAAGACAATGACCGAGAAAATGTCTGTTCAATCGCTGGATGTGATGCGCATCCGCGAGGATTTTCCGATACTGGCACGGGAAGTAAAACCCGGCGTGCCGTTGGTGTATCTGGATTCAACTGCAACGTCTCAAAAACCGACCCTGGTCATTGACGCCATGGATCGTTTTTATCGCACCAACAACGCCAATATCCACCGGGGAGTACACACCCTGGCGGAAGAATCGACCGCCATGTATGAAGAAGCGCGGGTGAAAATTGCAAACTTCATCCATGCGAGGTCTCCGCGCGAGGTCATTTACACCCGGAATGCCACCGAGTCCATCAATCTGGTGGCGCAAACCTGGGGACGCGCCAATTTACACAGCGGAGACGTGATCATTCTGACAGAAATGGAACATCACTCCAACCTGGTGCCCTGGCAGATGATCGCTACGGAAAAAGACCTGCGGTTGGAGTTCATTCCGGTCAGCGAAGAAGATTTATTAGATCTGGACGAGTACCAACGTTTGTTGGAGTTGAAGCCGCGGCTGGTTGCGTTTACACACATGTCAAACGTGCTGGGAACGATCAACCCGGTCAAGAAAATGATCGCACTGGCACACGCTGCCGGGGCGCTGGCACTGGTGGATGGCGCGCAATCGGTGCCGCACCTGCCAGTGGATGTGACCGACCTGGATGCAGATTTTCTGGCATTCTCGGCACACAAGATGGTTGGTCCGACGGGAATTGGGGCGTTGTACGGCAAAGAAGCGATTTTGAATGCCATGCCACCTTTCCTGGGCGGCGGTGATATGATCCGCAAGGTGATGCTGCGTTCCTTCCAACCCAACGATCTGCCGCACAAGTTCGAAGCGGGCACATCGGCAATTGCCGAAGCGGTGGGTTTTGGCGCGGCGGTGGATTACCTCAATTCGATCGGCATGGACGCGATCGCTGCACATGAACGCGAAATCATTACCTACGCGCTGAACCGGCTGGAAGAGGTGCCCGGATTGAAGATCTTTGGTCCCGCAGCGAACATGAAGGGCGGTGTAGCCTCGTTTACAATGAAAGGCGTTCATCCGCATGACGTGGCGCAAATTCTGGATAGTGTGGGTGTGGCAGTGCGCGCCGGTCACCACTGCGCCATGCCCCTGCATGAGAAATTCAATATTCCTGCGACCACACGCGCCAGCTTCTACCTCTACAACACATTCGAAGAAGTGGATGCGCTGATCAATGGTCTGGGCAAGGTGATCGAAATTTTTGGATGAGGTTCTGTCAGCCAACAACCTCAATCTGTTGAAAGGATAAAGCGCTCGATGGATGATCTTTATCGGGAAGTAATTTTGGAGCATTACAAGAATCCGCAATACCGTGGAGAACTTGATCCGCATGATATCAGCTTTACGGATGAAAATCCGCTGTGCGGAGATCACATTCGTATAGATTTACGAGTGGATCAGGAAGGGCGCGTGACAGAGGCTGCTTTCAGCGGGCACGGCTGCGCCATTTCACAGGCATCTGCTGATTTGCTGCTTGAGTCTGTTGTTGGAAAGACGATGGACGAGGTAAAGGCGCTGACCAAACAGGATATTCTCGACTTGCTGGGCATTGAGCTCGGACCGGTGCGATTGAAGTGCGCACTGCTGCCGTTGAAAGTGCTTAAAGCGGGCGCTTATGGCGTGGGGCAGGAAGTGGAAGACCTGGAGGCATAGCTATGGTGCAGACACCTATCAGCGGCACTGAATTGGAATACGTAGCTGTGGCATCCGTGGACGAACTGCCAAACGGTGAACGCATATTCCTGGAGATCGACGGACTGCCCATTGTGGTTTTCAACCTGGCAGGGTTATATTACGCCATCGGTGATTTGTGCACGCATGACGACGGTCCGGTGGGTGAAGGCGAACTGCAGGGCATGGAAATTGTTTGTCCGCGGCACGGCGCGCGTTTTGATCTGCGCACAGGCAAAGCTTTGCGAATGCCCGCGGTGAAGGATATTCCTTCTTATCCAGTTCGCGTCAGAGATGGGCAGATTGAAATTGGTCTGCCAAAATCGAGTTGAGCCTGAAGATAAAAATTGAGAGCCAGTCCCTTGAAGGCTGGCTCTCTTTCGTTTTAATCCTCAGATTTTCCGAACCGCCCGATAATTCGCAGAATATCGAAACCTTCGGCGTATGGGCGTTCTACCAGAGCGCCGTTGCGAATAAGGGTGGAGCGGGTGATGCTGGGATCGAAATAATACTTTCCCTGATAAGTTTCATATTCTGCCAGAGATGCCAGCTTGCGTTCCACATCTGATTCGGTGACTTCCACGAGAAAGTTGGGGAAGAATCCATAACTGCTGCGGATGACGTCAAAACCCAGCACGGTTGTGCCGCGGAAGGCACGCAGTGCCTCTTCGGTCACCGTAGCATGGTCCTGGTGAATGTCGGCTTTGGTGTGGACAAACACGACTTCTGGCTGGTAATTGCGTTTGATCTCCAGCATGTATTCCAAAATTTCCTGACGCGCCTGGGGGAAACGGCGGGTTTCAAACTCGCCGACGATGATCCGATCTGCAGGAACACCCAGCACCCCCATGCTGGCGCGTTGTTCCTGCACCACGTTTATGAGCGCCGGATTCTTCTGGTTATCTGAAAGCGTGACGCACATCACATCGGTTGTTCCGATGATGTGAGCGATAAATGCGCCACACCCCAGCTCGATGTCGTCGGGATGAGCGCCAATGAAGCACACTTTTTTCCCGTAAAACAACATATCATTGTTCATAAGCGTTTATTTTGTGCAAACAAAACCGCCAACCACTTTGGTCATCACCAGTTTTCCGTCGCGTTTCAACCATTTTTCTGCCACCCGGTTGATTTCATTCATCATGTTTTCGAAATCTTCCTTGCCGTTGAAGAGGCTGGTCAACAATTTGCGGTCTTCAGAGAGCGAGGCGCGGGTGTAATCGATGAAGGGTTTGACTTCTGTGAAGGTGAGCGGGTTTTCAAAGATGTCTACATCCACTTTCGAGAAAAATCCGCGCATTGTGGTTAGAAATTCCGTGCTGTAGCGCGAACTACCTGGCATCGGAGGAATGGTCTTATGGGTGGCTTCACGAATCACATCATAGAACAGCTGCTTGTTCTGCGGCATGGGACCTGAAGTGAAGAGACGTCCGCCGGGTTTGAGAACGCGGTGCATCTCGCTGAGCGTGTAGGCGACATTTTCGGCGTAGTAAATCGCGAAGCAGCAGGAAAGCAGATCGAAGGTATTGTCTTCGAAGGGGAAGCGCTCGTTGAAATTCAGATCGATGAATTTGACCTTGTTACCGGTCTGGGCATTTTCACTGCGCGCCTGCGCCAGCAGATCTGCCGATACATCGCCGCCGGTAATATCGGCGTCGCCGTCCAGTGTCTTAAAGTAGGAGAAGCACTGTTTGCCAGCGCCGCAGCCCACGTCCAAAATTTTCGAACCCTTCTGAATTTTCAGCAGGTTAAGCATCCATTCATCGATATTTCGACCGCCGTACTTATTATGGATATCGATGCGGGTTGCCAGATCGCTGGTGGTTTCCTGATAGTTGATTTTCATGGTCCCTCACAAATAGGATTTTCAAAATGAAACGGGTCAAGTATCCCCGACCTGATGCGGAATGTCAAGCGGATCAACAGATGCGGGGCAGCATTTCACCTGCCAGCATATCCATCAGACGCGAACCACCGATGAGGGTGCGCATGAGCACACGGCGCGCCGGATCGGCTGTCACGGTGCCAATGCGGACGGCATTCGCCCCGTAGGGGCTGCTGCGCATGGCATCCAACGCTGCGTCGGCTTCAGCCGGGGGAACAATGGCGATGAGTTTGCCTTCATTGGCGACGTACAACGGGTCGAAGCCCAACATTTCACAGACAGCCCGTACCGCCGGCTGCACCGAAATGGATTTTTCGTCCAATAGGATCGCAACATTGCTCTGTTGGGCAATTTCGTTCAGCGTGGTCGCCAGACCACCGCGGGTCGGGTCGCGCAGTACGTGCGTGTGCGGTGCAGCCTGAACCACTGCCTGGATCATGTGATTGAGCGGCGCAACGTCAGATTGAACAGCCGTTTCAAAACCCAATTCGCCGCGCGCAGCCAGCACGGCAACGCCGTGATCGCCCAGATTGCCTGAGATCAACACCACGTCTCCCGGCTGCGCCTGTTCGCCGCCGATCATCCGCCCGGCTGGAATCCAACCGAACCCCGCGGTGTTGATGAACAACCCATCGGCTTTGCCTTTTTCCACGACCTTCGTGTCGGCGGCGACGATGGACACCCCGGCTTCCTCTGCGGCGGCTTGCATGGATGCTGCGACCCGTTCGAGCACGTCGATTGATAGACCCTCTTCAAGGATAAACCCTGCGGTGAGATAAAGCGGTTGGGCGCCAAGCATGGAAACGTCATTGACGGTGCCGCAGACCGCCAACCTGCCAATATCTCCACCCGGAAAGAAGAGAGGGGTGACGATATGCGAATCGGTGGATACCGCCAGCCGTCCCTGCAACGCCGCGGGATCTGGCAGCCCCAGACGAGCCGCGTCATTTCCTTGCGCAAGCCCGGTGCTGGTGAGGTGCGGCATGAAGACCCGTTGAATGAGTTCATTGGTCATCCGCCCGCCGCTGCCGTGACCCATGACAATTTCATTTTGATGGGGGAGGGGCATGGGGCAAGCAGCGCCCTGAAGCGAAATGGTTTCTGAATCGGTCATGATCCGTCCTTTACACCCGCGCGTAGCGATAATATGCCGCGCAGGCGCCTTCTGATGATACCATGGTTGCGCCCAGTGGATGATCGGGATTGCACAACGTGCCGAAAGCCGGACACTCGGGTGGTTTCTTCATCCCTCGCAAGATTTGCCCTGCGATACATATCGGTGATTCCTGGGTTTGTATGTACCCTACATCGAAGCGTTTTTCGGCGTCAAATTCAGCAAATTCCGGGCGCAGCTTCCAACCGCTCATCGGAATCATCCCAATGCCGCGCCAGTTGCGGTCGCAGGGTTCGAAAACTTTCTGGAGAACTGCCTGGGCGGCACGGTTACCTTCAAAGGTGACCGCGCGCGAATAGGCGTTTTCCACATTGTGGGTTCCGGCTTCCAACTGACGCACGGTCATGAGAATGCCCTGCGCCAGATCGAGCGGTTCGAAACCGGTCACAACGATGGGAATGTTGTATTTTTCAGCGATGGGAGGGTACTCCCAATAACCCATCACGGCGCAGACATGACCCGCCGCCAAAAATCCCTGCACCCGGTTATCAGGCGATGAGAGGATGGCGTGCATGGCGGGGGGTACGCAGACATGCGAAACCAGAATGGAAAAATTGGTCAAACCCAGATTCTTTGCCTGAATCATGCTCATGGCGTTGGCGGGCGCGGTGGTTTCAAAACCGATGGCGAAGAAAACCACCTGTTTGTCCGGGTTTTCACGCGCGATGCGCACTGCGTCCAATGGAGAGTAAACCACACGCACCGCGCCTCCCGCTGCCCGCACGGAAAAAAGATCACGGTGCGAGCCGGGCACGCGCAGCATGTCGCCGTAAGAGGTGAAAATTACATTGGGCTGAGAGGCGATTTCCAATGCCTTGTCGATCAATTCCAGTGAGGTAACACATACCGGGCAGCCCGGACCGTGAACCAGTTCCACCTCGGGCGGTAAAAGCTGATCGATGCCGTAATGCATGATGGCGTGGGTTTGCCCACCGCAGATTTCCATCAGTACCCACGGTTGGGTGACGGTCTGACGGATTTCTGCCATCACACCGCGGACCAGATCGGCGTCTCGATATTCATCGATGTAGCGCATGAAACGCTCCTAGATCAAACTGGTGAGATCTACCTGGGATGGATCTTCTCCCAGTTCATTTTCAATGGATACCAGTTCGCGCAACGTATCCAGGGTGAGCTGGGCTTCCTCTTCGCTGAGAATGCTGATGGCAAAACCGGCATGGACAATGGCATAATTGCCCACCTGTGCGTCCGGGAGCGCTTCGAGGCAAACTTCGCGCAACACGCCGCCGAAGTCAATTTTTCCCATTCTCAGACTGCCGGATTCGTAGATCTCGGTAATTTTGCCAGGTACGCCAAGGCACATGAGGTTTAATTCCTTTCCGCGCAAGGGTGCGCGTTATCAATCAATTCTTCCAATAGCCCGATTGGGCTGCGGCAACAACTGCCTGCCCAAGCGAAATACAGCCGTCATTGGCAGGCAGACGATGGTGAACGAGTACGTTGAATTTTGCATTTTGTAATGTTTTCAACGTATGAGTATACAACGACCGGTTCTGCCAGACGCCGCCGCTGAGCGCTACGGAATTTATAGAAGTCTCGTTGCGAAGCTGCTGGCAGATTTCAAGCGTGACAGCCGTGATGCTGTTGTGAAAACGCGCGGCGCAGATCGAAACGGATACACCTGCGCGCCAATCTGCCAGCAGCGCAGACCAGAGCGGCGATGGATCGATTTCTTCGCCGCGAATTTCCAGCGGATACCATCCGCGTTCGTCCGGATCCAGACAGGCTTCGAGCTCAACGGCTGCCTGACCTTCGTATGTGGCAACCGCGCGCACTCCCAGCAGCGCCGAAGCGGCGTCAAACAGGCGTCCCATACTGGAAGTGGGCAGTGCATTGAAACCGCGTTCCAATTGCAACCGCAACGCGGTGCGTTCTTCGGCGCATAAGGCAGAAACGGGCGGCAAATCGGCTTCCCAATCCAACCCGGCAGCCCACAGGTGCGCCAGCGCCATACGGGAGGGTTTACGCACGGAAGCGTCGCCTCCTGCCAGGGGCACATATCGCAGATGCGCTTTGCGGGTGAATCCAGCATAGCCGCCGAGCAGCACTTCGCTGCCCCAGATGGCGCCATCCAATCCCATGCCGGTACCGTCAAAGCTCAAGCCGATGACCGGGTCCAGTGTATCCCAACCGTTGTCTGCCAGACAGGCTGCCAGATGTGCGTGGTGATGCTGCACGGAAATAAAGGGCAAGGATTCTCGGTCTGCGCGTTCACGGGCGGATCGGGTGGCTAAATAATCGGGATGCAGGTCCGCAGCAATGATGTCTGGATGGATGCGGAAGAGCTTTTCGTAATGCGCCACGCCTTCTTCGAAAGAGCGCAGGGTTTCATAGTTCTCGAGGTCGCCGATATGATGGCTGACAAATGCGTACCTGTCGCGCGTCAGGCAGAATGTGTTTTTCAATTCAGCGCC
>JBDKTF010000157.1:0-1834 GCA_039680295.1 Anaerolineaceae bacterium | reverse complement strand
GCAGGGAAGGGGCAGGTGCTCTTCGGACAAACCACGGTCTGGGAAGCGCTGACGTTTGGCATTCAGCCTGCTTCCTACGATGATGTTTACAATGCCGCCCAGGACCGCCCCGATCTGTTCGGAGATGTTCGCACCCGCCAGGCGTTTGCCTACTGCATGGACCGGCAGGGCGTTGTGGATGACCTGCTGGGAGGAAAATCGACGGTGTGGAACACCTTCCTGTCCCCCAACAATCCATTCACCGCTGCCGATGTGAAAACGTATCCCTTTGATCCGCAGCAGGGCAGCCAGCTTCTCGACGATGCCGGTTGGAAGGATAGCGACAGCGATCCGACCACGCCCCGCGTTGCAGTGAATGTACGGAATGTGCCGCCCGGCACGGTTCTTCAGGTGACCTACCGCACCACTCAGGCAGAACTGCGCCAGAAGGTCAGTCAGCGTCTGGCGGAGTCGATGGCGCAGTGCGGCATTGGCGTCACCGTGGAGGCATCCACACCGGATGAGCTGTTTGCCGAAGGTCCCACCGGCGTCATCTTCGGGCGCAATTTTGATCTGGCGGAGTTCAACTGGAGCGCGTCGCTCCAACCGCAGTGCTTCCTCTACCAGTCGCAGCGCATTCCAAAGGCAGAAAATAGCTGGCTGGGCGTGAACGTGGGCGGTTTCACCAACGCTGAATATGACGCAGCCTGCCAATCTGCGCTTTCCAGTCTGCCCGAGCAGCCGATCTATGCTGAAAGCCTGAAAACCGCCCAGCAGCTTTTCGCCGAAAACCTGCCTGCGGTGCCGCTTTACGCCATGCTCAAAGCGGCGGTCACGCGCACCGATTTTTGCGGACTGAAGCTCGACCCGACCGTTCGTTCTGATTTGTGGAACCTTGAATCACTTGATTATGGAGGGGACTGCCGTCCCTGATTCTGGCAATTGCTTTTGCACAGATCTACCCTGGAGAGAGAAACATGACTGACCCATCACTGCCCGTAAAAGGATCGGATATCCTCGATGTACACGGATTGAAAACCTACTTCTATACCGATGATGGTGTGGTGAAGGCGGTGGATGGGGTGGACTTTATTGTTAAAGCGGGTGAGGTTTTAGGGTTGGTGGGCGAATCGGGTTGTGGAAAAAGCGTTTCCTCGCTTTCCATTTTGCGCCTGGTCACGCCGCCCGGGAAAATCATTGAAGGCGAAATCTACTTTGATGGGCGCGATCTGCTCAAGCTCTCGGAAGCCGAGATGGTGGAAATTCGCGGAAGCCGGATATCGATGATTTTTCAGCAGCCGCAGTCCAGCCTCAATCCCGTTTTCACGGTGGGGGATCAGGTGATGGAAGTTCTGCGCGCCCACCAAAGACTGGGTAAGAAGGAAGCCTGGAATCAGGCGGTGGAATTGCTGCGGTTGGTGGGGATTCCAGACCCTGAAAGCAAAGCGCGCGCCTATCCCTACGAAATGTCGGGCGGGCAGGCGCAGCGTGTGATGATTGCCATGGCGCTGGCGTTGAAGCCCCAACTGCTCATCGCCGATGAACCTACCACCGCGTTGGATGTGACCATCCAGGCGCAAATTCTCGACCTGATCCGCGATTTGCGCACCCGCATGGGCACCTCGGTCATTTTGATCACCCATGATCTGGGGGTGATTGCCGAGATGGCAGACCGTGTGGCGGTGATGTATGCCGGTCAGATTGTCGAAGAAGCCGACGCCGCCTCTTTGTTTGAAGCTCCGCTTCATCCCTATACCCAGGGGTTGATCGGTTCCATCCCGGTGCTGGGCAAGGTGCAGGAATATCTGGATGTGATTCCCGGTTCGGTTCCCAATCTGGTGAACATGCCTCCGGG
>JBDKTF010000518.1:0-5203 GCA_039680295.1 Anaerolineaceae bacterium | reverse complement strand
GTTTAAGCGCCTCGACCGTCACCGGCATCACCGGCGAATTGATCGCCGAAGAGCTGATCTTCGAAAAGCAGCCCGGCGATTCCAGCGGCGGACGTCCCCCCATTTTGCTGGACATCAATCCGCGCGGCGGTTATGTGGTCGGGATCAAGCTGATGGAAGACCACGTGATCGGCGCGTTGACCGACATGGAAGGCACCGTGGTGGAAAAGAACACCCTCCCCCTGGCGGAGCCGACACCTGAATGCGTGGTCGAAACCATCGCCCGATTGGTGGATCAATTGCTGGTTGCCAGCGGGATTATGCACCGAAAGCTGGTGGGTGTGGGCGTGGGTCTGGCAGGCATTGTGGACCTGGAAAATGGGATCTCACGCAAGTCGCCCTTCTTCGGCTGGCGCGATTTGCCCCTGCGCGATTTGCTTCAGCAGCGCATTGAAGCGCCCGTTTCGATCGAGAATGACGTCAATACGCTCACGCTGGCGGAAGCGCTGTTCGGCAGCGGGCAGGGCGTGTCGCATTTTCTGACCATCACCGTGGGACGCGGCATTGGGCTGGGTATTGTGGTCAACGGGCAGTTTTATCGCGGCGCGGGCGGAGGCGCGGGCGAATTTGGGCATACGGTCATCGAGCCAGGCGGCGCGCAGTGTGACTGCGGCAAGTACGGTTGTCTGGAAGCCTACGTGGGCGACCGCGGTTTGATGAACGCAGCCAAAGCGCGGGAAGAACTGTCTTCCATCCAGAGCCCGGATGAACTTCTCGCCCTGGCAAACGAAGGCAATCCGGCGGCGCAAGAGGTTTTTGCCCATGCGGGCGTTTTGCTGGGGCGGTCCGTGGCGAACCTGGTGAACCTGTTCAACCCCCAGCGCATTCTCATCAGTGGGGAAGGTGTCCGTTACGGGCACTGGATGTTTGATTCCATGCGAACCGCCATTCAGCAGAATGCCATGCAAACGCTGTTGGCAGACGTGGAAATTCGTCTTGAGCCCTGGGGAGACGATGTGTGGGCGCGCGGAGCAGCCAGTCTGGTGCTGCGCCAGTTGTTTGAATCCCCGGTGCATCAAATGAGCTCGGTGATCGCGGATTAAGATCACGGCGAATTTTTTTCGCCCAACTTTGTTAATTCAATGAACAAAGTAATTCAAAGGAGGAGAATCGCCCTGAAGGATTGAAACAAATTTGTGAAAATGATTGTTTTGTAGCAGATTTTGATATCCAAACTCTCTCATTTTGAACCAGGAGAAATCTCGTGAAAAATCGTTCCCTTACCCTGTCTGTTGTAAGCCTGCTGCTCGTGCTTACCTTTGTCCTGACCGCCTGCGCTCCAACGGCGACCCCTGCCGCCACCACCGAAGCTCCCGCGGCGGATGCCCCGGCTGCGACCGAAGCACCGGCAGCCACCGAAGCGCCCGCTTCTGCTGAACCGGTCACCATCACCTTCTGGCACAGCTACAACGCCGATGTGGAAGGCAAATTCCTGGATGAGACCATCATCCCCGAATTCGAAGCGGAACATCCCAATGTCAAAGTGCAGTCGGTGATGATCCCCTACGATCAGTTCCGCCGCAAACTGCTCATCGCCCTCTCCGGCGGCACCGCCCCCGATCTGGCGCGCGTGGACATCATCTGGGTGCCCGAACTGGCTGACCAGGGCGCACTGGCGAAACTGGACGAAACTCTCAGCGATTTCGCAACCCTCAAAGACCAGATGCTGCCTGGTCCTCTTTCAACCAACTATTTCCGCGGCAATTATTACGGTCTGCCGCTGGATACCAACACCCGCGTGCTGATCTACAACACCGATATGTTCGCTGCGGCGGGCATTGAAGCCGCCCCCACCACCATGGACGAATTCGTGGCTGCCTGTGAAAAAATCAAGGCGTTGGGCACGGGCAAGTACTGCTTCGCCGACGGCGGCACGTATGCCTGGGCAGTCAACCCCTGGATCTGGAGCTTTGGCGGCGACGTGACCGATCCTGACATCACCAAAGCCACTGGCTTCTTCAACGGCGCGAAAACCGCTGCCGCATACCAGTTCCTGAAGGACGGCGTGGATAAGGGTTATATTCATCCCGGTATCAAGGGCGGCGGCGTGGACGCCTGGGGCTCCTTCTCGAAGGACGAAGTGGCGATGCTCTTTGAAGGTCCGTGGTTCCCGTCTCTGTTCGGCAAGCAGTTCCCCGACAAGAAATACGGCATGGCTTTGATCCCTGCTGGCGAAGGCGGCTCCATCTCCGTCGTCGGTGGTGAAGATATTGTGATGTTCCAGCAGTCCCAACAGAAGGAAGCCGCGGCAGAATTCATGCGCTTCCTGCTCTCCGAAAAAGTTCAGCTCGAATGGGCGGCTCAGGGTCAGATGCCCGTGCTCAACACGGTTGCGGATACCGAGGAAATGAAGAATCACCCGTACTTCGGCATCTTCCTCGAACAACTCAAAACCGCCAAAGCCCGCACCCCCCATCCCGCGTGGAGCAAAATCGAAGAAATCATGACCAATTCCGGCGCGGCGATCCTCAACGGCACCAGCGAAGTTCAGGCTGCACTGGATGACGCTGTAACCAAGATCGATCCTCTCCTCGCAACACCCGCTGAATAATCCCTGTTAGCGGCACCTGTCCTGTGAAGGTCTTCAAAGACCTTCACAGGACGCCCCCGGCGGGACGGACGTGATCCAAATCCATCTTTATCAGTAAAATTAAGTGGGTTTCACGACCTTTTGGTAAAGCTCTCTTCTGGAGGTCTGTCATGCATTTATCTTTGAAGGCGCAACGCCGATTGATGCCCGTTCTGTTCATCCTTCCTGGTCTGGCATTATTCCTCATCTTCCAGCTTTACCCGCTTGCCAGAGGCTTCCAGATGAGCTTTTTTGATTGGTCCATCATGCCCAATAAACCCAGTATTTTTATCGGGCTGGACAATTATATTCAGGCTTTTCATGATCCCATTGTTGGCGTGGCTGCCAAAAACACACTTTTGTACGCCGTCGTCACCGTTCCCGGGCAGATGATCTTTGCCATGCTGGCGGCGCTGCTGCTCAACTCGCTTCCCAAAGGAAACGGCATTTTCCGCGCGCTGTATTACATCCCTGTGGTCACTTCGTGGGTGATCGTGTCGCTGCTCATCCGTTACTTCTTCCAGGCGCCGCAGGGATTGGTGAACTACTACCTGGTGGAGGTCTTCCACATCCTCAAGGAGCCCATTCAGTGGCTGGGAAATGCCCGCTATGCCTTCGTGCCCATCTGGGTGCTGGGCATCTGGAAGGGGATCGGCTGGTCCATGGTCATCTTCCTGGCGGCGCTTCAAGGTGTGCCCAAGGAGCTTGAAGAGGCGGCTGCCATCGACGGCGCAAATGCGCCCCAGCGCTTCTTTAAAATTACCATCCCGCTCATCAGCCCCACGGTGGTGTTCGATCTGGTGATGCTGCTGATCGGCGCGTTCAACGTCTTCCTGTCGGTTTACCTGATCACCGGCGGCGGACCCATGCAGCAGACCGAAGTCTTCCTCAGCTACACCTATCATCAGGCGTTTGACTTCTTGAATTTTGGCTACGGTGCTGCCCTCTCCATGCTGCTCGGACTGGTTCTGGTCATCGCAAGCTATCTGCAGATGCACTTCCTGCGCCAGCCAACCGAGATTTACTAAAAGAGGGGTTCCCATGAAGAAGCTCAACAAAAAACACCTCACCCGAAATATTGTGCTTTACCTGCTGGCAATTGCCGGTACGGTGGTTATGTTGTTCCCGTTTCTGTGGATGGTATCCAATGCTTTGAAGGAAAACGTCTTTGTCATTGAATATCCGCCCCAGTTGATCCCGGACAACCCTTCGGTGGGCAATTTCGTTCGCGCCTGGACCTCGAACAATTTCCAGCTTTATTTTGGCAACAGTGCTTTCGTCGCGATTACCTCCACCATTTTCACCGTGCTCTTCTCGGCGATGGTTGCCTATGCCTTCGCGCGGTTCAAATTCCCGCTCAAGGAACTGCTCTTCTACATCATCCTGCTGGTTCTGATGGTGCCTGATCTGGTCACGATCATCCCAAAGTTCATCCTGATCAAAGACCTCGGACTGCGCAACAGCCTGTGGGGCTTGATTCTGGTCTATGTCGCCAGTTCGATTCCGCTGAACACATTTCTGCTGCGCGGTTTCTTCGAGCAGATTCCGCACGAGCTGGAAGAAGCCATGCTGATCGACGGCGCCGGTTATTTCGATATCTTCTTCCGTCTGGCGCTGCCGCTTGCCTCACCGGCTCTGGCGACCGTTACCATCTTCGCTTTCATGGGGAACTGGGATGAATTCATTTGGGCGCTGACCGTCATCGATGATCCGCTCAAACGCACCCTGCCCATCGCCATCTATTCCTTCCAGGGGCAGCACGGCACGGAATGGGGGCTGGTCTTTGCCGCCATGATCATCGCGCTCACCCCCTCGTTGATCGTGTTCCTTTCCATGCAGAAGTATTTCGTCAAAGGGTTGACGACCGGCGCGGTGAAAGGTTGATCTTTGTGAAATACCCGCTGCCCGTTCTGCTGGTCTTATCCCTGTTGGTGTCGGCATGCAGCCGGCAATCCGCACCGGTTTCGAACCCATCCCAGGAGACGCCTGTGTCCATTTCTGTTGACTCTTTCACCCTGCATTTCGATCAGGCTTTTTTCAAGCCCGGTCAGGTCGCCCGCTGGACGGTGACCTTCACCAGCAACGCCGCGACCGCGGTTTCTGCCCGCCTCACAGCGCGCATCAGCCATCTGTCGGAATCCCTGGCTGACCTGACCGAGGATGTCACGCTCACCGGCGGCGAACAGACCGCGAGTTTTCAATGGCAGCCCCCGGCGCAGGCGCCGCGCGGATATGGATTGGAGATCAGCCTGGAAACATCCGCCGGGCAAAAGCTGGCGCTAGCCAGCGCTGGTTTTGACGTTCTTGAACGCTGGACGCAGTCGCCCCGCTACGGCTTTCTCGCTGATTTTGAACCCGGTCGCAGCGACGCAGCGGCAATCATGCAGACCCTGGCAGATTTCCACGTCAACGGGCTTCAGTTCTACGATTGGATGTACCGCCACGAGCAGTTCCTCACCGAGGAAGAGCCGTATATCGATCTGTTGGGGCGGGAGTTATCCCGGCAGACGGTCAATTCTCTGATCGAAGCGGCGCACCAGCGCGGCATCGCCGCCATGCCGTACACCGCCATCTACGGGGCGTCGCTGGCGTTTG
>JBDKTF010000447.1:0-4670 GCA_039680295.1 Anaerolineaceae bacterium | reverse complement strand
GAGAGCACGGCATGGGTTCGTTCGCACGGCGCCATCACCCATGACGCCCCCGCGGTCACCGGTGCGGGCGCCCTCCCCTGCAAGTTTGTCATCCATGCCGTGGGACCAATCTGGGGCGAAGGAGACGAAGACCGCAAGCTGTCTGCCGCAATTTGCAGCGCCTTGCGTACTGCCGATCAATTGGGATTGACCTCACTCGCCATGCCGCCCATCTCCACCGGCATCTTTGGCTTTCCCCGCCAGCGCGCTGCGCGGATCTTTTTCGATACCATCCTGGATTATTTTCGCGATCATCCCACCAGCGCCCTTACAGATGTACGCATCACCATTATCGATCCACCCACCCTGAACGATTTTGCCGCCGTCTATCGTCTCTGGGTGGACCAAAACCCGGAAGAACAATCGTGATCACTTCGCCTCAAAACCCCCGTATCCAACGCATCCGTGCATTGTTGGGCAGCCGTCCGAAGGAACGCCGCGAAGCCGGCGCTTTTGTGGTTGTAGGAGTGCGCCTCGCCGAAGAATCGTATACCTCTGGCTGGAAAACGCAGGAGGTGCTGGTTGGTGAAAACCTTTCCCCGCGCGGTCAGGCGCTGGCAGAGAAATACGCTTCCCGCGGCATTCCAGTGGAACAGGTTTCACCCCAGGTTCTCCAATCCCTCTCGGATACTGAAAACAGTCAGGGCATTCTCACGGTAGTCTCCAATCAACCGCTGCCCCTCCCCAATCCCTTGAATTTCATCGTCATCGCCGACGCTGTCCGCGATCCGGGCAATCTGGGGACGCTCTTCCGCACAGCAGCGGCGGCTGGCGCCCAGGCGCTCATTTGCGCCCCCGGCACCGTTGACCCCACCGCACCCAAAGTTGTCCGCGCTGGAATGGGCGCCCATTTTCGCATTCATTTCAGCAATCTGAACTGGGAAGAAATCCGCGGCTTGCTCCAGTCTCCTCCAGGCGGCTCTCCGCTGCATCTGTGGGTCGCAGAAGCCGAAGAAGGTCAAATCTATTGGCAGGCGGATTTGCACAGCCCTACAGCCCTGCTGGTGGGCGGAGAAGCGGAAGGCGCCAGCCCAGAGGGCAGAAGTCTGGCGCATGAACTGATTCGCATCCCCATGCCCGGTAAAAGTGAGTCGCTCAACGCTGCCGTCGCTGCCGCCGTCCTTCTGTTTGAAGTTGTTCGACAGCGCAGTGGATAACAAATAACTGATTTCAACTATTTTCAACGGTTGACAAATGCAATCGCGGGGTGTATAACCATGCGCATGTTCAACACTTTGGTCTGGCACGTCTATTATTTTATTATTCGGTTCCCCAGTAGAATATCCGGCGGAGCAGATCAGGGCGTACCTGAAAACAGCAAATAGCAGAACGCAACACAACCCAAGAAAAACTCCCCGGAAAAGAACTTCCGGGGTTTTTTTATACTTTTGCCAAAGGAGAGTTTGTTATGTCAGAAGCGGTTGAGGCGAGTTCAGTGGAGCCGGCAAAATCTGCCAGCGCTCCGCAAAGGGATATGTTTGCCACCAAACTGGGGGTTTTATTGGCGACGTTGGGTTCAGCAGTGGGTCTGGGAAACATCTGGAAATTCCCCTATCTTACAGGTAGCAATGGCGGTGCTGCCTTCCTCATCATTTACATTCTTTGCACGCTGGTCATTGGTCTTCCCATCATGGTTACCGAGCACGTGATCGGTCGAACGGGGCGCGGAGATGCGGTTGCATCGATTCGCAAGGTGACCTCCAAAAAATCAATCTGGTGGCTGATCGGCGCCTCGGGCATTCTTTCTGCCTTCTTGATCATGGCATTCTACACTGAAGTCGCTGCCTGGGTGCTCGCATACATTGTCAAAGCCATTTCCGGCGGGCTTCTCTCCACCAGCGCTGAGGTAAATACGGCTGCCTTCACCTCTCTGGTGACCAACCCCACCCTTTCGCTCATCTGGCAGTGGATCGACCTGGCAATCGTTGGCATCATCATCTGGCTCGGCGTCTCCAAAGGCATTGAAGCCACCACCAAACGTCTGATGCCGATTTTGTTCCTCATGCTGGTAGCGGTGGGCATTCGCAGCCTCACACTCCCCGGCGCCGCAGAAGGTCTGAAATTCCTCTTCCAGCCTGATTTCAGCAAAATTACCGGTACCACTTTCCTCGTCGCCATGGGGTTGGCGTTCTTCAAGCTGTCCATCGGAATGGGCTGCATGATCACCTACGGTTCATACTTCCGCAATGATCAAAACATTCCTGTCACCGCCACCCGGGTGGTCTTCTCAGACCTGGCGGTATCCCTGCTGGCTGGCATCGCCATCTTCCCCGCTGTCTTCGCCTTCGGTTTCAAACCGGATGCCGGAGCATCCCTCCTCTTCATCACCATTCCGGCGGTTTTCGCGAAAATGCCGCTTGGGAACATCTTCGTCGTGGTCTTCTTCATCCTGACTTTCTTCGCCTCGGTTGGCGCTCAGCTTTCGCTGATCGAAGTGATCGTCTCCTTCCTGCAATCCACAATCAAGCTGGACCGCACCAAATCATCCATCGCCACCATTGTCGCTCTGGCTTTGTTTGGTTCGTTGGCAGCTCTCTCGAACAGCACCCTGGCTAACTTCAAGCTATTTGGTCTCACCCCCTTCGATCTGTTCGACTTCGTATCATCCAACATCCTCCAGCCGGTGGGCGGTCTCTTCCTGGCAATCTTTGTTGGCTGGGCGTGGGGACGCAAGAATTTCCAGGCAGCTCTGAGCAATGATGGAGCGTTGGCAAACCAACGCATTACCAACGTCATTTTCTTCATCCTCCGTTTCATCACCCCTGTTTTGGTCCTGATCGTGCTGTTGAACGGTCTGAAACTGATTTGATCCTTCATAACTTTCCGCCGTCCTCTATGGAGAAGTTGGACGGCGGAAAGATTACTTTCTGGCGGGTCTCGAATTCCATTCGCGGGAATGCCTGCATCGGCATTGAAACCGTTTGATGGTCTGGACCTCCCACGGATCCTGAGATTGTTCCCGACCGTAGGAGAAGCGGTCGGTTGCAAAGAGAGTGAAAGAGAGATTTTTTGCGTATGAATCCGCCGGTTATGCGAAGTTCACTTGCAAAAT
The DNA here is from genome assembly GCA_039680295.1 of Anaerolineaceae bacterium. GTDB lineage: Bacteria > Chloroflexota > Anaerolineae > Anaerolineales > Anaerolineaceae > JBDKTF01. The sequence goes on along the minus strand of JBDKTF010000447.1, from coordinate 1,579 downwards.
AGAAAACGCCAGCGACCTCCCATCAGCAGATTCAAAAAACGCGCCGCGGATCATCTCCGCGGTGCGTTTTTTATGGCATGACGAATGGTGTTAAACTACCGCACCTGCTTGAAATTAATCAGGATCAGGTTTTTGCTGCAATCGTCAAAAGTTTCGAAAGTCACTTTATCCGAGAGCGGCAGTCCTGCCTGATCCAGCAACTGGACCCAGAGTGTTTTATTCGAAGCGGTAGGTTTATCGCCCAGCGTAAACTCATATCCCGCTGGTCCGTATTGGATGGCGGTTCCGGTCAGGCTCAGCAAATACACCTCGCTTCCGCCAAATCGCCCACCCATCTGAACCGTCACCCCCACCATCGGGGCGCCTTGCAAATCAAATACCTGCCCCCCCACCCCCGTCCATTTGCACCCCAAATCGGAATGCATGATGGTGCTGGCGATGGCATCGGGCTTGTTGCGCAGATCAAACGGCAGACCCTTCAGATTCGCGGTCGGAGAAGGGGTGAGGGCATTCGATGGCTCGAATGTACCCGTTCCTCCCAGAACGAACTGGGTATTGGTGGGTGTCGGCGGCACACGAGTTTCTGTAACCGTGGGCGTCAGTGTTGCGGTTGGTGTCCAGGTGGCTGGCAGCGCTTTTTCCGTCGGCGTCGCAGTGGGTAGAGATATTCCCGCAAACGATTCATCTGGAGGGAAGGGATTTAACGGATTGAGCGGATTGATAAAAATCAATGCGTCATAAATCACCAAACCAATGGTTGCGATGACCAGTAATGCGGTGAGGAAATTCCACAGTCCACCGCTCTTCTTTCGGCGTGAACGTCGTGCGGGTCGGTGTTGAATCACTTCGCTTGATTCCATAAGAATGCTCCAATTTCAAAATACGTTCAGTCGGTAATCAGGGTAATGAAAGACTGATCTGGCTTTCCGTCCGGCGTTGTTCGATCCACTGATTCAAAGCTGCTTCCTGCAGCGTCAGCCGTGCATCCGGTGAAAGTTGTCGCTGTGGGTCTCGTTCAATCACTTCAATAATGTGATACCCGATGGGTGTTTGAATGATTTCGCTGATTTTACCGGCTTCCAATGAAAAGGCTGCTTTTTCAACATCCGCTTGCAACAGGTAACCCTTCGGGAACCAGCCCAAATCTCCGCCTGAGATCGGATCAACCTCACTGGCTACCGTTGCAAAATCCGCGCCAGATTGGATCTCGCTGTACAACCGCTGCGCCGTTTCTTCCTTATAAACCAGGATCTGACGCGCGTGAACCTGTTCTGCGGTTTGCGGCACGGCGGCTTCGATCTGGTCTCGCTGCCAAGCTGCCAGCATGGCGCGCCGCAGCGCGGTACGGAGAGATCCATCGTCATACCCCTGCGCGGTCATCCAATCCGCCAGCGTCGTTCCGGCGGACATCTGCGCAGACAGCTCGTCGATGCGCGCCTGCAGCGCAGTGTCGTCCAGCGTATGCCCTGCCGCTACAGCCGCCTGCGCCAACAAGGTTTGATTAACCAAATCGTCTGCCGCCCGCTGCTTGAGTGTATCGATTGAATCTGAAAGCCCAAGCTCCTTCTGCGCGGCTTCC
>JBDKTF010000349.1:0-4184 GCA_039680295.1 Anaerolineaceae bacterium | reverse complement strand
CATCCCCGCCTGCCCGACGATCTCATCCATCCCCTGAAGGATAATGCCGGTCATCTGCGGAGAAAGCCCGCTACATGGTTTTTCATCCGAGGTCATTGAGTTTGTATATCCTGATCCAAGAAGTCTTTGAGCTTTTCTTTGAAGGATACCGGTTCATCCAACAAGATAAAATGCCCGGCATTCTGGAAGCGATCAATGCGGGCGTTGGGAATGCCCGACAGTAAAGGCTGCCACTGGCGTGGTGAGACAATATTGTCGCGGTTGCCGAACATACCCATCACCGGGATCTTCAATTCAGGCAGCCGCGGGCGCAGATCGGTGCGGCGCAATGAAGCGATGCTGACGAGAAACGATTCGAGTGTTGTGCGAGACAGGTCGCGGTCCATCATATCCGCAAAACCGACTGAAGGCGAGATGGCAGGAGACGCCACCCGCATGGCAGCCCGGAATAAGCCGAATGCATGAAAGAGCACATACGCAATGGGGCGATACCCGGCAAATTTCAACGGCAGCGCCAATGAAGAGCCCACAATGGGCGATCCGACAATGGTTACCTTGCTGACACGCTGCGGATACTCCATGGCTGCCCAGAGGCTCACGGTGCCACCCATGCTGTGTCCCACCAGCGGCGCCTGGGGAATTCCCAATTGATCCATGAATTGATCCACCAGGGAGACAAAATCTTTCACCAGGTAGGTGCTGCGCTTGCGTCCCGATTCACCGAATCCCCAGAAATCGAGCGCATAGGTGCGGTAATTCTGACCCAGATACTCCATCGTATCCTGCCAGAGTCCCCACGAGCCCAACCAGCCGTGCAACAAAATAACGGGGCGTCCGCGTCCGTAAACTTCGTAATGGAGAATGCCTTGATCGGTGGTGATGGATGACAAATTACGCCTCGGCAAACGAGTATCAGAAAGCTCAGGCTTCCATTTCCGCCAGAATACTGTACAGCAATTCCAACAGAACGGTCTTGACAGTTTCCTTATTCACCGCAACGCACGGAAGCAATTTCACTTTGTTGTCCAGACGTAGCGCATGGCGAATATCTTCCATTTCCCAGGCATCGGGTGAATCCTGCTTGTTCGCAGCCACAATGTATGGCGTGGGCGCATAGGCGCGGAATGTTTCCAAAATGCTGCGCGCTTCACGGAACGTTTCCGGGCGGGTGCTGTCTACCATTACAACAAAACCGAGCATCCCTTCCGAAAGAATTTCCCACATGAAATCAAAGCGTTTCTGTCCAGGGGTGCCGAATAAATAAAGAACCAGATCGTCATCCACTGTAATACGACCAAAGTCCATGGCTACGGTGGTGGAATTCTTGACTTTCTCAGCTTCAGCGGTGATCTTGCGTTCAGTTGAGACAACATCAATTTCACTGACCGATCGAATGAACTCTGTCTTCCCGGCATTGAAAGGTCCGGTGACGACCATTTTAACCGTTTGCATAAATCATCCTTCGCTGAGAGGTTATAAGGAACGAATGCGACCGATAAGGCGGTTGACCAATGACTTTTGTTCTTCTTTGTTTGTGGTCGGGAAAGCCTTTTGAACTGGCGGCAAAGTCGATCCTTCAGGGCGTATCATTTCCACCAGACCCGCCTGGATCAATCCATAAGCCACGCGGCGAATTTCGATTTCGCTCATTTTCGTCGTGCGCGCAATCTGCCGCATGGTATTTTTGGGGTTGATGTAGGAAACAATGCGCCATTCATCCACGCTGAGACTGACATTGCGCAAATTGGCGCCGGGACGATCGGTGAATTTTAACGCCAGGTCCAGGCTGGGAATCTCCTGCTGGAGCTGTTCCTGTTCCTGAAGCTGACGAGACCCTTCGATAATCAGGTTTTCCAGATCCATGCGGACCAGGATTTTATCTTCTGGCGGAAACAATTCGGGATCAAAACGGAAAAAGCCATCTGCCCAGGTAAACAGACGGCGAATCACACGGGTAAATTGCTGCTGCAAGCTGGTGAGCACGTCTTCCTGGGTAACGTAACCGGCATTAATCAACAACAAGCCCAGTTCCTTATCATTCATTTGCGTCGCCCGCTGCTGAATGGTACGGTACTGCGCCGTGGATAGTTTCTTGTTCTGGTGAAGGATGGACGCCAGACTGTTATCATCCGCTCCCGCCCGGGCATAAGCCAGCTTGCCCTCTCGGAATGTGACTTGGGCTGATTCGGCAGATGATTCGATGACCAGTGTGCCAGTTTTTCGAGCCAGATTGACAAGATTAAGTAATTGGGCGATTGAGAAATCCCGCAGGTTGCCCTTCAACGCCATAATTGCAGCCTCTGGTATCCATAAAATATGAGAACTGTCGTTCAAAAATTATACTTGCAAGGGATGGGAGCGTCAAATAAAAATGGGCTGGGATTAAGAATCTGCAAACTATTGATTTGCGCTATAATTCGTTCACTCATCCCATCCAAGGACAGACTCCATGCCCTATAAAACCTTATTGATTTTCAACCCCATCGCGAATCTCGGACGCGCATGGCGTCTCGCCGATTCACTGCGCGCAGCCGCCGCAGAATGCGGCGGCGCCGATTGGAAAGCCACGGAATACCCCGGACACGCGGTGGAACTGGCACGCCAGGCGGGAGAAGCCGGATACGACCTGGTGGTCGCCATGGGCGGCGACGGTACCGTTCACGAAGTAGTGAACGGGTTAATGCAGCTTGAACCCGAGCACCGCCCGCTGCTGGGGGTAATTCCCACCGGGTCGGGAAACGATTTCTCTTACGCACTGAAACTGCCCGGTGATCCGGCGCAGGCGCTGCGCCAGGTGTTGACCGGCGTTCCCGTTCCTGTGGATATCGGACGGGTAACGGATGAACACGGGCACAGCCAGTATTGGTGCAATGCCATCGGCATCGGCTTCGACACCATCGTCACCATTCACACCCGCAAGGGCAAGATCTTTCAGGGTTTCATGGTGTTCCTGCTCTCGGTTTTGCAAACCATCCTGTTCGATTACAAGCCCTTCCATATTCAATACAACATGGATGGAGAAACGCACACCGAGGATTCGATCATGATGGTTCTGTGCAACGGCGGGCGCGAAGGCGGTGGATTTTACGTGGCGCCCGGCGCCGACCCCTGCGATGGCACCTTCCAATATGTCGGCGTACGGCGCATCTCGCGTTTGCAAATGCTCGCCACCCTGCCGCACTTTCTCAAAGGCACCCAGAATGGGCTGCCGCAGGTTTTCAACGGCGGCTTTCAGAATCTGAACCTGAAATCTGACCAGCCCCTGTATATCCACGCCGATGGCGAAATCATCGCGGGGATTGACGGAGAAGTTAAAGAACTGACGGGGGAAATGCTTCACGGCGCATTGAAAGCCGTCTGCTGAGATTCACTGCAAGAATCACGCCATGCCCGATTTATTTCACAGTCTGCAAGGTCGCGATCTGGAACATCTGCGCATCGTCGCCAGCCTGTGGGGAGTGGATTTAACCGCTCCCGACGCGAAAACTGCGCTTCCGCTGCTGACAGCAGCGTTGTTGAACCGCGAGCGGCTGGATGAGATGGTGGAAACCCTGCCCACCAGCGCGCAGAACGCCCTGCAGGCGCTCCTGGAAAACGAAGGCAGATTGCCCTGGGTGCAGTTCGTTCGGAGCTGCGGTCCATTCCGTGAAATGGGACCCGGCAAACGCGACCGCGAACGCCCCTGGCTGAACCAACCCTCGCCAATCGAAATGCTCTGGTATCGGGCATTGATCGGACGCGCCTTCTTTGCGGCAGGCGCCGAACCGGTCGAATTTGCCTACCTGCCCGATGATCTGCTGGCGCTCCTGCCGCCCATCCACCCTTCGCTGCCGCCCCCACCGGGGCGACCCGCATCGCCGGTGGAATGCGCCCTGCCCATGCCAGCCAACGACAGTGTGCTGGACGCAGCCTGCACACTGTTGGCGTCACTGCGTCTGGGTGAGAGTGGACTGGCAGAAACCTGGACGGTGCCCGGCGATTTAACCCCCGCAGCACTGCGCGAGATCCTTTCAGCAGCGGGCCTGTTGGATGAAAATGGCACTCCCCTGCCCGATTCCACCCGCGATTTTTTGGAAGCGCCGCGTGGAGATGCGCTGGCACGGCTGTGCAAAGCCTGGCTGCACGCCTCTACCGTCAACGACCTGCGCTACACGCCCGGATTGGTTTGTGAAGGTGAGTGGCGC
>JBDKTF010000463.1:0-19946 GCA_039680295.1 Anaerolineaceae bacterium | reverse complement strand
GGCGTTGGACGACTTCCATCATCTTGTAGACGGCATTGACGCCGTTTTCCGGGTGAGAGGTGTGCGCAGCGCGACCATGTGCCTTGAGCGCGAGCGTCAGGCGACCTTTTTGCGCCACGCCCAATCGGAGCCCGGTGGGCTCACCGGTGACGAATACGTCAATGGGCGTTTTTTGCAGAATACGCGGAACAGCGGCTCCGGTGAGATTTTCCTCGGCGACTGTGGCGGCGACATAAATCGTCCCGGCGAAAGCGTTTCGCGGAAGCGCAGCGACAGCGTGCAGAACCCCGGCGAGCGATCCCTTCGTGTCTGCCGAGCCGCGCCCCCAGAGTTTTCCATCTTCCAATTCTGCGCCAAAAGGGGAATGTTTCCATTCTTCGGGACTGGTGACGGGTACCACGTCCATGTGAGAGTCGAACAACAGGGATGGACCGGGACGATCTCCATGAAGTGCGCCGATCACGCTGCCGCAGGCATCGATTTCGATCGAATCGAAGCCCATGGAACGCATTTCGTTGATCACCTCGGCGGCGACGGCGCCCTCTTCACCGGAATAACTGGGAATGCGAACAATACGCTGACAAAACGCCAGCAGCGATTGCTGCTGGCTGGTCGATAAATATGGATTCATCATGATTAGAAATTTCTCAAACGGGGATCGAGAACATCCCGCAGACCTTCGCCCAGAAGATTGAAGCCGAGCACAGTGAGCGAAATGACGATACCAGGGTACAGGACCACGTGCGGCATGGCTTCCATGTATTTACGACCATCGTTCAGCATCACACCCCAACTTGCGGCGGGCGGCGGAACGCCCAGCCCCAAAAAGCTGAGGGAGGCTTCCACCACAATGGCGGTTGCGAAGTAGGTGGTAGTCACCACAATCATGGGGGCAAGAATATTGGGGAAGATGTGCCGCAGCATGATAAAGAAATTGTTTTCACCGATCGTGCGCGCAGCCGTGACGTATTCCATCTCTCGTTCTGCCATCACCGAACTGCGCACCGTACGGGCAAAAATTGGAATACGCGTGATGGCAATGGCTGTCATGACCGTCACCAGTCCGGTGCCGAAAGTTGCAACCAGCGCCAGAGCCAGGAGAATGGCGGGGAAGGCATAGATGGCGTCCATGATGCCCATGATGACAGAATCCACCCGACCGCCGATATAACCGGCAATGGCGCCCAGAATCAGACCCACCACGGTACCCAATGCCACTGAAACAACGCCGACCTCAAGCGAAATACGCGCGCCATAAACCACCCGAGAAAAAATATCTCTGCCGAGGTGGTCGGTGCCCATGAGGTGTTCAGCGGTCGGCGGTTTGAGGCGCTCGACCAGACTCATTTGCACCGGATCAGATGGGGCAATCAACGGCGCAAAAATGGCAGCAATGACCCCAAAAAAGGTGATGATCATTCCCACCAGCGAGAGGCGATTGCGTGCCAGCCGGACAAGAAGCATACTCTGCCAACGGGACTTTTTTGTGGGAAGTTCGGTATCCAGCTCTGTGATTTCTGTCATCCGCTCATCCATTAATAAAATTCCAATACCGCACTAATTGGGTTGGCGGAGATACCTCCGCCAACCCGTCATTATCAGCCAGTGGTTAGCGATCTAACCAGGTGGTGTTCAAACCATCTGATGCGTCCATCATCATCAGAGCGGGTGACGTACCGGAATTGTAACCCTTGACAGCGTTGCGCCTGGCTTCCACCCAGGGCAGTCCAACTACATAGATGACGGGGGCGTCTTCCTGTACGAGCTGGAGGACCTTTGTGTAGATTTCTTTGCGTTTGGTCACATCGGTCTCGGCGCGACCCTGAACGAGGAGAGCGTTCATCGCTTCGGAGTCATAGCCACCGCACAACCAGTTGGAACCAGAATCCTTGGTCAGATAGCCGTAAGGGCGATCGGGATCAAAGATACCGGTCATTGTGCCGAGGAGCAGGTCATAATCGTATTCCTTGCCTTTTGAGGTCCATGCGGCGGAGTCGACAATGTCGAACTCAACCTGGAAACCAACCTGGCTGAGGAGAGCCTGGATCACTTCGGCGCGGTCCTTCTGATTCGCCATGGTGAGCATGGTGATCTTGGTGCCTTCGGTCAGACCGGCTGCCTGGAAGTATTCCTTTGCCTTGGTCAGATCGGGTTCAATCATGGGGACATCCATGTGCCAGACGTCATCCGGAACGAAGGGCTGGTTGTGAACCTGACCCAGACCGAAGAAGATGGCTTCGTTATACTGGTTGCGGTCAAATGCGTACTCCACTGCCAGACGGGCATTCTTGTTGTCGAAGGGAGCGCGTTTGTTGTTCAAAACCAGGCGTTCACCAGAGTTGATGTAGTACACGTTGACGGTGAAGTTGGGATCGGGGTTGTCCACCAGGGTCTTGACTTCGTTGATGGGGATATCTTCGGTCATATCCACTTCGCCGGTCTTGAGGGCGTTGAGGCGGACGTTGGCATCGGTGATGATTTTGAGAACGACCTTGTCCAGCAGCGGCTCGCCGGGCTTCCAGTAATCGGGGTTCTTCACCAGAGTGTAGGATTCACCGGGTTTGACTTCGTCCATCATGAAGGGACCGGTACCGATGATTTTGGTCACGGAACCATCGCTGTTGTAGCTGTCGCGGTGGATGATGGCTGGGCGATTGAGCAAGGAGAGGTAACTGAGGAAGGGACCCATCCCGCTTTCGATCGTGAATTTGACGGTCAGCGGATCAACGACTTCGGTCTGTAAACCGATATTCACGAAGGTGGAGCGCATGGCTGCGCCGCCTTCTTCGCTCAGGATACGATCGAAGATCCATTTGACGTCATCGGCGGTCATGGTTTGACCGTTGTGGAATTTCACATTGGGGCGGAGGTGGAAGGTCCAGACCTTACCATCTTCGGAGGTCTCCCAGGATTCGGCGAGCACGCCAACATACTTGCCCGTGCGATCAGGGGCGACGAGCTGTTGTGCAACCAGGAAGTTCAAGCGCATATCCCCGTATTGAATCGCTTTCAGGGGATCCATCGAAGTGACGTCTTCTTTCTGACCAAAGACGAGTGTGCCGCCGGCTTTAGGCGTGACTGCAGCAGGGGCTTCCGTGGCTGCCGGGGCTTCGGTAGCTGCGGGCGCTTCTGTGGCTGCAGGGGCTTCCGTGGCTGCTGGGGTGGCGGTCTTGCCGCACGCGCTCAACACCATGGATAACAACACCAACACGAGTAGCATGGTCCAACCAAACGAACGTTTCATTCCAGATTCCTCCTCAAGACTTGAACATATAAGGGGTTAGGGGACAGTGTAGCAACGAGGCAGGTCTCCTCGTAGTTACTGAAGCCGTATTCTTGGATCGAGGATGGTGTAAACGACATCGACCAGGATGTTGATGATGACGACGAACACTGCAATAACCAGAATGACGCCCTGTACGACCGGATAATCGCGGGCGAAAATACTATCCACCAGAAGCATGCCAATGCCAGGCCATGCAAATACAACTTCCACGACCACCGTTCCACCGATAAGGAAGCCCAGTTGTAACCCGATCATGGTGACAGTGGGAATGAGTGCGTTCCGCAGGGCATGTCCCATCAAAACCATTTTTTCTGGAAGACCTTTTCCACGCGCGGTACGGACATAATCCTTCCCCAGCTCTTCCAGTACGGTGGAGCGGGTGAGACGGGTGGTTGTACCGGCTAAAGATGCGCCCAGGGTGATGGCGGGTAAGATGAGATGTGAGAGGGATGTTCCAATGCCGCCTGATAGGGGAACATAACCGATGGACGGCAGCCATTTCAATGCGATTGAAAAAATCAAGACAAGCAGGATACCAATCCAGAAGTTGGGCAGAGAAAGACCAAGGATGGCGATTGCCATGGCGGCAAAATCTGCCCAGGTGTTCCGTTTGACAGCGGCGATTACCCCCAATGGAATCGCTATCAAAACGGAGATGATCATTGCTGCGACCGACAGGACCAGCGTGGCGGGCAGACGCTGTCCGATCAATGTCATCACTGGCATTTGCGCCCGGTAGGAACGTCCAAGATCACCGGTGACGGCGCGTCCCAGCCAGCGCGCATATTGAATGACAATCGATTGATCAAGACCTAAATCATGTCGTAATACTTCACGACGAGCTTCATCCATTCCTTCGGAACCATACATCACATCAACTGGATCACCGGGGACCATGCGGATGAGAACGAATACGATAATGGTCATCAAGAAAAAGATCGGTAAGAGCGAAAGTAAACGGCGAATAAAGTAGTTAAACACCGAAGGGGTACTCCCTTTCCGCTAAATTTTGTCGATCGTCTTATTTGGTTGTGGTGAACACGACTTCTAAAGTGGAGCTTTACGAACTCAATTATAACCGAAGCATAACATTTGTAAACACAAAATTAAAGTGACAAATTTCCTTATTGTTCTGAATTGAACTTATTAATGACATACTATAAATTAGTTAGATTGGTGCTATAATTATACGGTTGAATGCGGGGGAGAATCAATAGGGAGAAATACTATAATATTTCTTGACGTAGATGTTGGGTTTTGATATAATTCAGTGTCATGCAAATTCGTTCTGATTGACAAATTTCGCAGAGCGCCAAGGATATAGAGTCCTTTGCGCTACTCTTCGTCTGTATTTCTTTTTTCTCTCCAGAATCAATGAGGAGGCAGTTTAGTGGAAACCAAGGGATTGACCGCACTTCGTATTAGCCTGGCATCTCCTGAAATTATTCGAAGTTGGTCATATGGTGAGGTGCTTAAGCCAGAAACGATCAACTACCGTCGCCTGCGCCCGGAAAAAGACGGTCTCTTTTGTGAGGCGATCTTTGGACCGACGCGCGATTGGCAGTGCTACTGCGGAAAGTACAAGAATCCCCGTTATAAGGGGATCATTTGCGATAAATGCGGTGTAGAAGTCACCCGTTCCTCTGTCCGCCGCGAGCGAATGGGGCATATTGAACTGGCGACCCAGGTGGCGCATATTTGGTATACCCGCCGCATCCCTTCATATTTGGGGCTGCTGCTGGATATTTCGCGCCGCAATCTGGACCGCGTGTTGTATTTTGCCCAATACATTGTGACCTATGTGGATGAAGATGCGCGGCAGAAGGCGTTGAAGCGTTTGGAAGATGAAATCAACGTGTCTGAACGTGAAGCGGCTGCGCAAATCAACGCCAGAATTGTGGAAGTCAAGACCGGGCGAGATCGCAAGCTGGCAGAGCTGAAACAACAGCGGATCGAAATCGAGAACCGCAAGGATGAAGAAGTGGCTCACCGGATGGAACCGGTAATTCAAACCGGACAGCATCTCGAACGCACATTACAGGATAAAGTCGGGACTGTTCTGCGCGCCGCTGTGGGTTTCGATGACGGTTCAACCACCATTGCCATTGCCGAAGTAGGCGAAACGGTCAGCGCGCAGCACATTTCGCGCGTTCAGAAGATCGTGAAAGAAAAACTGGACGAGGTGGAAAGCTCGCTGAAAGAAGAGACCGTTCGCGAACTTGAGCAGATCAAGATGAGTGAAGCGGCACTGCGCGCGACCGCTGAAGAACAGATGAATGCGCTGCGCAATCAGCTTGAAGACCAGACGACGGTTTCGCAGGATCAGAATTCTCATCAGCGAGATGAACTGCAAGAACTGCGTCCCTTTACCTTCCTGAGTGAAAGCCGCTACCGCGAACTGAAATCGCGGTGGGGAAATGTGTTCCGGGCGGATATGGGCGCTGAAGCATTCTATGATATTCTGCACCGTCTGGATCTGGACCAGCTTTCAGAAGATCTGTGGAAAGAGGTCCGAACTTCGAAGAGCAAGCAGAAACGGAAGAAGGCAACCACACGCTTGAAGGTCGTGGAGGCTTTCCGCCGTTCTGGCAACCGTCCTGAATGGATGATTTTGACTGTTTTACCGGTCATCCCGCCCGATTTGCGCCCCATGGTGCAGTTGGATGGCGGTCGCTTTGCGACTTCTGATCTGAACGATCTGTACCGCCGCGTGATCAACCGCAACAACCGTCTCAAGCGTCTGTTGGAATTGGGTGCGCCTGACGTGATCGTGCGCAACGAGAAGCGTATGCTTCAGGAAGCGGTGGATTCTCTGATTGACAATTCACAGCGCGGCAAGGCGCTGTCACGCCGTGGACGCCGGGAATTGAAATCTTTGAGCGATATGCTCAAGGGCAAGAAGGGACGCTTCCGCCGCAACCTGTTGGGCAAGCGTGTAGACTATTCCGGTCGTTCCGTGATCGTGGTGGGTCCGACTTTGAAACTGTACCAGTGCGGTTTGCCGAAGACAATGGCGTTGGAACTCTACCGCCCATTCGTCATCTCTCGCCTGGTGGCTCATAATTATGCCGCAAACGTGAAGGGCGCCCGTCGTTTCATCGAGCGCAACCGCCCTGAAGTTTGGGAAGTGCTCGAAGAGGTGATCAAGGATCGCCCCGTTCTGCTCAACCGCGCGCCGACCCTGCACCGCCTGGGCATTCAGGCATTCGAACCGGTTCTAATCGAAGGCAGCGCCATTCAGCTTCACCCGTTGGTGACGACTGCGTTCAACGCAGACTTCGACGGCGACCAGATGGCTGTGCATGTGCCGCTTTCTGAAAAAGCCGTACATGAAGCCCGCACATTAATGCTGGCTTCAAAGAACTTGTTGAAACCTGCCGATGGCGAGCCGATCATCAGCCCGTCGAAAGATATGGTGCTGGGTGTTTACTACCTGACCCTCACCAATAATCTGACGCACAGAGGTGATGGGCGCGTATTTGCTGATTTCGACGAAGTGGAAATGGCGTACAACCTGGATCAGGTTGAAATCCATGCCAATATCAAGATTCAGGTCAAGACCTGGTTTGCAGAGGATGGCACACGTCTTCTCTCACCTGAAACCCGCATTGTTGACAGCACGATCGGCAAGGTGATTTTTAACCGAATTTTGCCGGAAAATGCCCAATATTTCAATGAGACGCTGGATAAGGGCGGCGTGAAAGACCTGATTGCTGACATCTATGAACTTTGCGGACAGGATGTTACTACGGAAGTTGCCGACCGGATCAAGGACATTGGCTTCAAGTATGCGATGCGGTCAGGCTCCACCATCGCGGTGTCTGACATCAGCGTGCCGGACGAAAAACCTGTGATCATCAATCAGGCGCTGCAGGATGTCGAACAGGTTCAGCGCGATTTCCGCCGCGGTCTGCTCACCGAACAGGAGCAGAACGAACGCGTCATCGAGATCTGGCAGGAGACCACCAAGGTCGTTGCCAATGCGGTGCGTAAAGCCATGGACCCGAACGGAAACCTGGCGACGATGGCGAACTCTGGCGCAACCAAAGGCGGTTTTGGTCCTATTGCACAGCTGGCAGGGATGCGCGGTTTGATGGCTGACCCCTCCGGGCGTATCATTCCGCTGCCCATTCAGTCAAACTTCCGTGAAGGACTGACGGCGCTGGAATACTTCATTTCCACGCACGGCGCCCGAAAAGGTCTGGCGGATACCGCTCTGCGCACAGCCGACGCCGGTTATCTGACTCGTCGTCTGGTGGATGTGGCTCAGGATATCATCATCAATGAGCATGATTGCAATACCGAAGAAGGCATCTTCATTCGCAAGTCGGATGATGTGGCTGGACAATCGTTAGGCACCCGTTTGTATGGTCGCTACACGGCTGCGCGGGTGATTGATCCCGCTACGGGCGAAGTTCTGGCGGATCGCAACGAAATGCTCGACCATGAATTGGTGCGCAAGGTTGTAAATGCGGGTGTCGACACGGTAAAAGTGCGCTCCCCACTGACCTGCGAACTGGATCATGGCATCTGCGCCATGTGCTACGGCATGGACCTGGGACGCGGCAAGATCGTTGAAATGGGTTCGGCGGTCGGCACTGTGGCGGCGCAGTCCATTGGTGAACCAGGCACGCAGTTGACCCTGCGCACCTTCCACACCGGCGGTGTGGCGGCGGGTGGTGATATCACCACCGGTCTGCCCCGCGTGGAAGAATTGTTTGAAGCACGCCGCACCCCGAAAGGCGAGGCGCTGATCACCCGCATCGACGGTGTTGCGAAGATCATGCAGTCGGATCGTTACAGCGATCTGCGCATTGTGCGTGTGGAATTCAGCGAAATGGTCGGCGATGAGTACGACGTTCCTGAAGGCTGGACGGTGGAAGTTGCAGACGGCACCGAGATCGAAAGCGGTGTTGTGGTTGCCTCGCAGGGTGAAGCCCAGCAGACTGCTGCACACTCCGGTCGGGTACGCATTGAAAGCAACAAAGTGGTGGTGGCATACGAACACCGCGAGAGCGAAGAATACGAAATTCCCAGCACGGCTCGTCTGCTGATCCACGATGGTGAACACGTATCTGCCGGTCAACCGCTGACAGAAGGTTCACTGAACCCGCACACCATTCTGCATATCAATGGGCGAGACGCCTGCCAGATGTACCTGCTTTCTGAAATTCAGAAGGTGTACCGCTCACAGGGTCAGAACATCAATGACAAGCACTTCGAAGTGATCATTCGTAAGATCATGGGTAAAGTGCAGATCACCCGCCCCGGCGACAGCCCATTCCTGCCTCAGGACCTGGTGGACCGCCAGGAAATCCGCCGTCTGAATGAACAGTTGGTCGCCGGAGGGAAACAGCCCGCCAAATTCGTCGAAGTGCTGCTGGGTGTGACCAAAGCCTCTTTGAGCACTGATTCGTTCCTTTCGGCAGCTTCCTTCCAGCACACCATCAAAGTGCTGGCGGGCGCAGCCATTGCCAAGACCGAAGATCCGCTGTATGGTTTGAAAGAAAACGTGATCATCGGTAAATTGATCCCGGCTGGAACAGGTTTTGTGTATGGACGCTTCAACCAGATCAATAATGAATCGAAACCGGAACAGGATTCCTCTGTTCCCGAGCTTCCAGCGGCGGCTGATTAGCCTTTGAAGTAAATAGGGAACGAGTATTCCCATTGGATTCACTCAGGAGGGGCGGTTCGAAAGATCCGCCCCTCCCGTTGTCTGTGGGGCGGGTCTGCTTGACAGCCTTAACATTTCACTTTAATATAAGAACATCCTTTCGAATCTGGCGCGATTGCGCCTACCTGGAGTCTTTATGGAACTTGGTATGATCCGCAGGGTCGATATTGATCACGAAATGCAGCAGTCTTATCTGGATTATGCGATGAGCGTTATCGTGTCGCGCGCACTGCCGGATGCCCGGGATGGGTTGAAGCCGGTGCAGAGACGAATTTTGTACGCCATGTATGATTTGCTGCTGCGTCCTGATACACCTTACAAAAAATCCGCCCGTATTGTCGGTGAAGTTTTGGGTAAATACCATCCCCACGGGGATAGCGCCGTGTACGAAGCCATGGCGCGCATGGCGCAGGATTATTCCATGCGCTACATGCTGGTGGATGGGCAGGGGAACTTCGGTTCGGTGGATGGCGATTCACCGGCGGCGATGCGTTACACTGAAGCCCGTCTGGCGCCTCCAGCCATGGAAATACTCATGCAGTTGGACAAGGATACGGTCGACTTTACAACAAACTTTGATGAAACGTTGAAAGAACCGTTGGTCCTTCCGGCTGCCATTCCTAATCTGTTGGTGAATGGGGCTACCGGTATTGCGGTGGGTATGGCGACCAATATTCCTCCGCATAACCTGGCGGAAGTGACGGATGCCTTGATCTTCATGCTGGAACATTGGGAACACCAGGATGAAATCACGGTGGATACATTGATGCAATTCATCAAAGGACCGGATTTCCCGACGGGCGGCGTTATTCTGGAAAACCCGGAAGGTGAAGGGATTTCGGCGGCGTATGGCACAGGGCGAGGCAAGGTGCTTGTACGCGCCCGTGCGCATCTGGAAGACATGGGGCGCGGACGCAGCCGAATCATCGTCACTGAGCTGCCCTACATGACGAATAAATCCTCACTGATCGAACGGATCGCCGAACTGGTACGCGAAGGAACAATCGACGGTATTTCCGATCTGCGGGATGAATCGGACCGGCAGGGGATGCGCATCGTCATCGAGTTAAAGCAAAACATTGAACCGGAAAAGGTGCTGCTGGATCTGTACAAACATACACCCATGCAGACCACGTTTGGCATTAATATGCTGGCATTGGTCGGTGGGGAACCGCGTTTATTGACCCTGAAACAGGCACTGCGTGTGTATGTCGAACATCGGCTGGAGGTGGTGCGCCGACGCAGCGAATACGATCTGGCGAAAGCCCGTGCCCGCGCACATATTCTGGAAGGATTGCGGACCGCGCTGAAGAACCTGGATGAGATTATCAGCCTGATCCGCAATGCCGCAGATGTGGATGACGCCCGCCAAAAATTGATCCGCCGTTACAAATTATCTGATCTTCAGACGCAAGCCATTCTGGATATGCAGCTTCGCCGTCTGGCGGCGTTGGAACGCAAGAAGATCGAGATGGAATACAAAGAAGTGATGGCGCTGATCAATGATCTGGAAGCGCTCCTGGCATCTCCCAAACGGATGCGCCAGACGGTAGGAGAGGAACTTCTGAAGATCAAGCAAACATACGGTGATCGCCGCCGCACGCAAATTGTCAATTTGAAGGAAGGCGTTTCCGTTAAATCGCTGTTAACGACCACCGATATCACACCAGCGCTGAATACCTGGGTGGCGATTACGGCAGATGGAAAAGTATCCGCCACACCCGATGAGCGAATGCCTCGCATGGACGGGCGGGACGCACCGTGCTGGATGGTGCGCACCAATACGCACCATACCTTATATCTGGTGGGCAAGGATGGGCGTACGGCTGCGATCCCGGTTCATGTGGTTCCACATTGCGAAAAACCGGCGGACGGAGTGCCATTCAACAAAATTTCTCCGCTTAAGGACGAAGATCAGCTGGCAGCGGTGTTCGCCGTGCCATCTCTTAAACCAGAAGAGATGGAAAACTTGTATGCGCTCACGGTCAGCCGGGGCGGCATGGTCAAGAAGAGCGCCCTCAACGATCTCCCGGGACCGTCTTCTCAGACGTTCACACTGGTGAAGATCAATGAGGGTGATGGTTTATTGGATGTGCATATCAGCGGTGGAAATGATGATGTACTGCTGGCAACGGCTCAGGGCATGGCGATCCGTTTCTCGGAAGAAGATGTCCGCGCGATGGGACTGATCGCAGCCGGTGTGAGCGGGATCAAATTGGCGGTAGGGGATGAGGTGATTGGTTCAGGTTTGCTGCTGAAAAATCGGCAGGTACTGGCGGTGTCCACCGAAGGAAAGGGAAAGCGGATCCAACAGGATGAATTCCCGAAACAGGGTCGTTATGGGCAAGGTGTGGCTCTGTGGAAACTTCCCAAAGGCGCACGATTGGTGGGTGTGGTTGTAGACCGTCTGGAAAACGAAGTGAGCGTTCAGTTCGAAAAAGCGGCTGCAAAAACATTCGATCTGAAGGATGCACCATCCCGCTCACGCGCCACCCAGGGGCAGATAGTCACGGATGTTAAACCGGGTGATGCGGTTATCCGACTTGCGAAGGTGTGGGATGCTCTGGCGCGTTGGGAACCCGAACCCACCGGCAAGCGGTCACGGGCTGCCGCCAGACCCAAAGCGGAACCGGCGCCAGGTGAGGCGATGCAATTGGAACTGCTGACCCCGGAACCGGTCAAGAAATCTGCTGCGGTGTCGGCGGCGAAAACGAGGACAATCAAAGCAGGGCAAGACGAAACACCTGTGAAAAAATCAGCGGTGAAAGCGGAAAAACCACCTGCCGGATCAACGACGCCCCAGAAGCCTGCGACACCAAAGACGACCAGAGGAACCAGCCAGAAGCCGGCTGCGAAACCATCCGCCGCATCTGGCGAGATGCCGACGAAGGGGAAAACCTCCATGGCAAAAACCAGCCCGGCGCAAAAAGCCGAAATGCCTGCCACGACGGGTAAGGCAAAAAGCATAAAGAAACCTGTGCCGCACGGGAAAACCGAAGCCGTGGAGAAATCAACAACAACGAAGAAACCCGCGGCAGACAGCAAGACGAAGACGCCTTCCGCCGCAAAGCCAACCGCACCAAAAACCGCCGGAGGGAAAGAAAGTCCGTCAGGAAAAACTCCGACAGCGAAGACCCCGCGGAAGAAGAACGGAGAGTAATCCAAATCAAACGAAAAACCGGACGGGATGAGTGCCCGTCCGGTTTCTATTTTAAGTATTATGCCATCACTTTGTGATGGTGTAATAACTGTAATGATACTGGATCAAACCATTGGATAACCCGAGTGTGTCATTTCCATTGGTCACGTTTCCGGTGCTTGATGTGGCGCGCCAGGTGAAATGGCGGATATTGCCCACGGATGTATTATTTACCAGCGTAAAGGTTGCGTTGGGTAAGATCTGGGAGAAGAAACGGGTATACCAGGATGTGATCGCCGGAACACCCTGAATGGCGCGCGCCGATGTGATGTGGACGGCGTTTTCTTTATAAAGGCTGGCGATCTGGTTTGGATCATGCGTGTTGAGCGCTTTGATGATCTCGATGGGCATGTCCTGAAGGGGTGGTTTGCCGTAATCGTACTCAGAAATTAAATTCCAGAGTGATGTAAGATCCCGGCGGCATTCCTGCCAGGAGAAGAAGTTGACTGCGGTGAGATTCAGCGCTTTCGCGGTGTCCAAGAAATCCTTGATATCCGCTTCAGTCGGCGACCAACCGTTCCATTTGTAGGTGGGTCCGGTGGGAATGATGGGGCGGAACGGGGTGATTCGGGTTTGAAATTCGTTGACGCAGCGTGTAAGCTGAGCGCCCGCATTGTGCGCCTGTTCCCAATAAACCTGGGGCATATTGTAATCACATTTGGACAGAAAATCTGTCCAGGGGAATGCCATGTGATACGAAGGCCAGCGGTACGAGCTGAGCGCTACCGGCAGACTGGGAAAAGCACCCCGCAGCACATTCATGAAGGTACGGGCAGCCGGTCCTCTGCCGGATGTATCAAACTCCTTTTCGGCATCAATGATATATCCATCCAGGTTCAATTCGCGCAACCGTTGAATCGCCTTATTGGCTTCACCCG
Source organism: Anaerolineaceae bacterium (assembly GCA_039680295.1). GTDB lineage: Bacteria > Chloroflexota > Anaerolineae > Anaerolineales > Anaerolineaceae > JBDKTF01. Next base: position 6,906 of record JBDKTF010000463.1, on the reverse strand, counting down.
TGGGGTCCATGCCGTAGATGTAATGCCAGCCCCACACTTCGATTCCCTGGCTGCGAAGCGCCTGCACGTATTCGGTGGTGGTTGAAATGCCTTTGGGGTCTTTATAGGTGGCGGTTCCATCGGCGATCTTCAATAGAACGTGGGTGAGACCGGCGGCTCTGGCAACTGACGCGATATTCTGCGCATTACCACCTTCGGTTTGCGATAGCTGCCAGGTGTAAAAACCTTTTCCCTTCAATGACATGCTGTTTCCTTTCAATTATCCCGCGCTGGAACCATCCAACCCGAGATCAGCGGCGATGGTACGCATGGCGAGAATGACTTCCTCCACGTGCAGCCACAAATCCACACCCAGATCAGCGGCGCCCTGCGCGATCTCTTCGCGGTTGGCGCCGGCAGCAAAGGCGCGATCTTTCCACTTCTTTTTCACAGAACTGGCAGTCAGATCTGCCAGGGATCGGGAAGGGCGGACCAGCGCCACAGCGGTGATGAGCCCCGTAACTTCATCGCAGGCATAGAGCGTTTTTTCCATCAGAGATTCGCGCGGAACGCCTGTTTCGATGCCGTGGCTCAAAATGGCGCGCACAATTTCTTCAGGCACGCCGCGCTCGCGAAGAAGGGGGGCGCCGGCAAGCGGGTGCTGATCGAGAGTGGGGTGGATTTCCCAATCAAAATCGTGCAGCAGACCGGCCATCCCCCACATCTCCACATCCTGCTGGTATTTTTCGGCATAGCGGCGCATGGCTGCTTCCACCGCCAGCATGTGACGGATCAACCCCTGATTCTTGACGTACTCTTCAACCAGATTCATTGCTTCGGTGCGATTCATGAGACCTCCCTGGAGGTTATGCAATACAATTGCAAGTTTTATACCGATATTTCGATACGGTGCGATCAGGATTGTATTTCGGTGGGAAAGATCGGTTCGACATTCCCCAGGACGGGCAGGGGATGGGTAATGTGTGTTTCGATCAAAGCGACGAGGGTCGCGGGGAGTTCACGCAGATTCCAGATGAGCCGGGATGAGCGGCGGTAAACGCGCTCGTCTGAAGCGACACCCACCGATTTTACACCCAGGTGGTTGCACAGATAGAGCGCACGGGGGAGATGGAAGCTTTGTGTGACCAGAATGGCTTCCTGCACCTGAAAGATCGCGTTGGCGCGGTAACAGGTATCGTAGGTACGCCGACCGGCATAATCCAGAACGATATCTTCCGCGGGAATACCCAACTGGATGGCATATTCCTGCATGGCGGCAGGCTCATTGTATTCTACAAAACGATTATCGCCGCTCATCAAGAGTTTTTCCACTTTGCCATCGAAATAAAGACGCGCAGCAGCAGAAACTCGATCTTCCAGGACCGGCGTGGGTGTGCCATCACGGCGCAAGCCTGCGCCGAGAACAATGGCAACGCGAACTGATGGGGCATCCTGCGCCGTGTAGGTACGGCTGCGCGCGTACAGGGCAGTCACCAGCCGTGGGGTGCCAAAGATGAAGACAGCGAGAACAACAAGCCAAGTCAGCATATGGAATAATTTGAGCAGTATTTTCTTTAACACAATTCGATTCTACCATGATCCAAACAGTCGTTTGATGTGAACACATAAGAACCCATCCAGGAACGGTGGTAGCGCCGTCCCTGGACGAGGTAATGCCTTGAAGCATCCGCCGGTCACGTCAACTTCTGGCGGATCCTGGCGCTGAGGAAATCCAGAACCCAAACCACAATGACGATCATCAGAATGGCGGTTCCGGCTTTGGTATATTCAAACGTATTAATGCGCTGGGACAGGTAGTAACCAATCCCACCGCCGCCAACAAAACCAATGATGGTTGAGATACGGATATTGATATCCCAGTGGTAGATGGTGAAAGAGAGAAAATCTGGCACGATTTGCGGAATAACCGCATAAACAATCACCTGCATTCGATTGGCGCCGGTAGTGGTGAGGGCTTCGATTGGACCGCTGTCGATGCTTTCAACTGCCTCAGAGAACATTTTCCCCAGAGAGGCGGTGGTGACAATGAACAGCGCCAGAACCCCGGCGAAGGGACTGCCAAACTCTGTCAGCAGGGCGAAGATGGTCGCCATGACCAGCGGTTCATAGGAGCGGATGATGTTCAGAATGGCGCGCACCACATAATAGACCGCGCTTCCCACGCATCCGCGGCGGGTGATGTTGGAAGCTGCCAGAAAACCCATTGGAACGGCAAAGATGACGCCAAACGTGGTCGCAAGCAACGCCATGAAGATGGTCACAATCAGAGAATTGGTCACATCGATCATGGTTTGCGAGAGAACATATTTCCCTGAGCGGGTGCTGACTTCTGCCTGCAACTGCGCCGGTTTGCCATCCGCAGTGGCGACAATGGGACGCGCCTGCACCTCATAGGTAAATTCTCCATTCGCATCGGTCTTGATCTTTGCGATGCTGAAGGGAGAACCATTTGGCAGCACCCAACGCAGTTGAACATCGGTTTCGGGTTCCAGATCCAACCCCTTCAAGGTCACCTTCTGCATTTTATCGGCGCAAGGGGCAGAAAGCTGGATTCGAGCGCCGCTGGTGGGAAGTTCTCCGGCGGGAGCGGAATCGCAGGGGACAGGAAAATCCACGGACAGAACGGATGTGCCGCTCGCCTGGTGGGTCAAGATTTCGGGGGATAACAGTTGTTTGAGAATGACTTTCGCTTTGGGCGCGGAGATGATCAATTTGACCGGGTCGGGTTGGGTGACTTCAACACTAACGATCAAGGCGGCAACCGCGATCACGATGATCAAGAGGGTACGCAGGGGAGAGAGAAAACGGTGGAAGCGTTCCATGGTTACACCAACCGTTCGCGCAGTTTCGCGCTGAAGAAGTCAAGGATGACCACGACCACCGCGATGGCGATAAAGCAGCTGCTGACTGCGCGATAATCGCCCAACAAAATCCACTGGTAGAGGAAAAAGCCAATACCACCCCCGCCGACGAAACCGATGATGGTCGAGGAACGGACGTTGATATCCCACCGGAAAATCGTCAGAGCGGTGAAGGGCGGAATGATCTGTGGAATGACGCCAAAGCGAACAATTTGCAGCCAGTTTCCGCCTGTAGCGCGGATGGCTTCAATGGGACCGGGATCAATCCCCTCAATCACCTCTGAATACAGCTTTCCCAATGCTGCCGTGGTGTGTACCATAATCGCCAGCATCCCTGGGAAGGGTCCCAAGCCGACAATAACGACGAAAATGATTGCCCAGATCAGCGATTCAACGGAACGAATGATGTTGAGAATGGTACGGATCACATAGTAAATAGCCAGGGTGACTGGATTGCCGCCCATCAGATTCCGCGCTGCCAGAAAACCCATCGGGATGGCAAAGATGGCGCCCAGAATGGTGGCAAGCAGAGCAAGCGCCAGCGTTTCATAAATCCCCTGCAGGATGTATTTACCGTTGGTTGAAATTTCAATGCCCTGTAATGGGCGTTTTTGAACGAGCGCGACACGGTGCAGCTGGGGCAAGGTCGTATCGATTGCGGCGGTCATTGCTTCGTAAGGCGCATCAATTTGAAACACAACATTCCCATTTGCGTCAGCTTTGCCCTGATAATTCTTGGCAACGCTGCCGATGGGTGTGTACCAGATCAGCTCAGTGTCATAATTCGCCCAGAAACCCGTCCCAGAAATTTCCACCGGGGCGTTCACGGTGGCGCAGTCGGGTGTAACCGCGATGGTCAATCCATTTGCCGAGGCGGTGGGTATGGGTGGGGTAGCGGAACAGGGCATCTGCACCTGAACCGATATTTGCCGTTTTTCTGATCGCTGTTGAACAAAATCGGGGTCCAGCATGGGCTGCAGGATGGATTCGGCGCGTGCCCGATTCTTGAACAGTGAGATGAAATCCGTCTGGGTGACCTGCCAACCGATGCCATAGGCGATTGCGAACCAGAGCAGGGCGGCAAGCATGACCGAAGCGCCTTTGGGAAGCCGGAAGGCATCCCAGATATTCCAGATCCATAAGGCTGCCACTACCAGCCACCAGGCGCCTTTGCCGTACCAGACAACCGAACTCAGGGCGGTGGCGAGGGTGAAAAAGATTGCAACACCCCGGCTGAAGTCTCGTTGATAAACCTGCCCCAAGCCGGGTAACAACAGCGATAAAACGCCCGCCAGAATGGGAGATCGGGGTGTTGGTGCGGGCTTGTCAGAATTCATGCTTCCTCCACCGCGGTGGCACGCACTTCCTGAGCGTCTTCGCCATAGATTTCCTTAAAACGATCGCGGTTGATCTCCGGGGGAAGTCCTTCAAAGACCTTGACACCATCTTTGAGCGCGATGACGCGCGTGGCGTAACGGTGAACCAGATCAAGGAAATGCAGAGAACAGATCACGGTAACGTGATCTGTTTTATTCAATTGTTCCAGATATTTCAAGATGGTATGCGCCAGAACCGGATCCAGGCTGGCGACAGGCTCATCTGCGAGAATGAGCTTGGGATCCTGCATCAAAGCGCGGGCGATGCCCACGCGCTGCTGCTGTCCGCCAGAGAGCGCATCGGCGCGCGAATTGGCTTTATCGGGGATACCCACCCGTTCCAGCGCATGGAGGGCATTTTCCCGTTCCTCTTTCGACCAGGCGCCAACAACTGACCGCCATGGATTGGTATACCCCAGACGACCGGTGAGCACATTGGTGAGCACACTGGAACGCTTGACCAGGTTAAACTGTTGAAAAACCATGCCGATTTCCCGGCGGTACCGGCGCAATTCCACCCCACCGATGGTGGTCACATCCTGACCATTCCAATAGATGTGCCCCGAAGTGGGTTCGATCAGGCGGTTGATGCAGCGCAGGAGGGTGGATTTTCCAGAACCGGAAAGACCGATGACCACCAAAAATTCACCATCTTGAACTTCGAAGCTCACATCGCGGAGCGCGACTGTTCCATTCGGATATACCTTGTTAAGATTTTCTATGCGTAGCACGATGGACTACCCTCCAATTGAATTCGGGTGGGGTCAGTTAGAAGACAAAAGAGAGGGGAGGAAGGATTTCCTCCCCTCTCTGCAAAAAACCAGGACGATTTATTTCGGATACAGGGTGGTGATGTCGATACCAGAAGCCTGCAGATAAACACGGAATTCATCGTAGAAGGTGTCATCCACAGGTTCGAGACCGGCAACATCGAAACCGCCGTTTTTGAGAAGTTCCTGTCCCTCAGGGGTCGACGCAAGCTCGATCAAAGCGGCGTTGATTTTTTCTTTGAGATCGGCGGGCAGGGTGGAAGCGTAGGAAACATTGTCATTGGGGATGATCGGATCGGTCTTCCAGATAATGACAACTTTGTCCTTCAGATCTTTGTACTGCTCATTCAGGGCTTTATTGTCGCGAGCGTCGATGTAGGTGGCGCCGAAATCGCAGATACCGCCCTTATAGATCGCGGTTACGACGGTGGGGTGACCCTGGACGAATGCGCCGGTGGCGACTTTAACGCCTTCCTTCTGGAGCACGCCGAGAGGAATGATATAACCCGAAACCGACAGGGGATCGGTCCAGCAGGGTTTCTTCCCTTCGAACTGCTTGAGGGCAGTCGCGGCATCGGCTGTGTTTTTGTTCTCTACGGCATCGTAGTAGGAGGTGAAGCCGCTATCCACATTGGCGATGAATTGTGCGCCGTAGTGATCGGAACCATTGCGGACGACAGCCAGACCGACATCTGCATAACCCTTTTCTTTGGCGAGCATATATGCAAAGGTAGGCAGCCAGCCGATTTGGGCATTTCCCGAACCCATGGCTTCCACCAACGCGGCGTAGTTGTTGGGAACGACCACTTTAATGGTCAAGCCGGTCATTTCGGTGAGTTTTGCGGCTACCGCTTCACCACCGCTGATCAGTTCCTGGGTGGTTGCAGATGGAGCCTGCGCCATGATGATGGGGTTTTCGGCAGTGCCAAGGGTAACAGGCGCTTCAGTCGGCGCTTCGGTGGCGGCAGGTGCTTCGGTTGCAACCGGGGCTTCAGTCGCAGCGGGAGCTTCGGTGGGTGCTGGTGTAGCGGCAGGTGCGCAGGCTGCCAGCGCCATGCTGACGATCATCAGAACGACGAACGCCAGGTATGCTGTGGTTGCTTTTTTCATACTCTTCTCCTCTTCATGTGGAACAGAAAAATGAACAAGATGAGGGTATCCAGGATACCCTCTACAGCATCATTATCATACGCAGATTAATACCCAAAGACAAGCGATCTTTTCTTAAATTTTTGCTATTTTTATAAATTGATGCCATTATACATACTATTTGGAAGATCTTTGGGTATTACCTGTTCAATATTATTATCATGAGGTGCTTCACAATCAGCATCCCGTTATTTGCCGAGGAAATCCATTAATTCCAATCCAGATGCCTCAAAATAAGCGCGAATATCCGTGTACAGGTTATCTTTGCCAATCTTTAATGCCTGAATATCTTCCTGCGCGGCGGATGTTAATAGTTTTCTGCCTTCTTCGTCTTTTGCCAGATTAAGAAGGGCGTTGGTGATCGAATCACGAAGCTGGGCAGATAAATCGGGGTGGTACGAAAGATTGAGGTTGGGAATGAGGGGAGGTGTTTGCCACAAGACGACGACCTGTTTCTGCGCGTCTGGAAGTTGATCCAGAACCTCGGAAGCCGTACGCGGATCGCCATAAGTGGCAAAAGTGACACCGTAATCGCAGATGCCGCCAATATAAAGGGCGCGCACGGTTGCGGTATTCGTACGTGTAATCACCGGCTCTTGAATGGTCATGTTATAGGCATTAAGGATTCCCAATGGAATGACATACCCTGATGGAGAGGTAAAATCGATGAAGCAGGGGCGCCTTCCATCCAACTGCGGGAGGGCGGTGGTCGCGTCGGCGGTATTTTCGAGGGTATCCTGGTTAAAGTAG
>JBDKTF010000216.1:0-3163 GCA_039680295.1 Anaerolineaceae bacterium | reverse complement strand
TGCCTGGAAATTGACCGTTGCGGGCGCCCAACCGCAGGAAATTCTCCTGCCGCTGATCGTCCTGCTGGCTGCGGGGATTGTTTTCTTCCTTCTGGGCGCGCGTATCTTCCGCCGCCGTTACGCCTGATTTCACAAGAGAGTGTTTCATGCGAATCCTCGATCTTGCGTTCAAAGATCTGCTGCAAATATTGCGCGACAAAAAGTCGCTGATTTTTCTGCTCGCCATGCCGCTGGTCTTCACCCTCTTCATGGGGTTTGCCTACCGGGGCGCCGCGGAACCGCCGGATCCGCGTCTGGCTTTGGGTTGGATCAATCAAGACCCAGACGGTGTGATGAGCAATCAACTGAAAGCATGGTTGGAAGAATCTTCCGATCTGAAGCTCGTCACTTTCACCCCTAAAGAAACCGCCGCTGCCCGGCGGCAGGTGTCCAGCGGAAAACTTCATGGATTGCTCATCGTCCCGCCCGATTTCAGCGCCGGCGGTCTCGCCGGAGATCCGGTTCAACTGCGTCTGGTGGTGGATGCAGCCAGCGTGACCGGACAAAACCTGCTCCAGCTCGTCCGCGTGCCGGTCACGCGGCTGATGAGCAGTGCCGAAATCAGCCGTTTGAGCGCAGAAAACGCCCCCCAAACGCAGCCCATCGACGCTTTCAACACCGCCGTTGATAACTGGCAGCCAGCCCTGGCAGACAGTCCACAGCTTGTCATCGAAAAAGCAGCCGGGGAGGTTGCTTCCGAGGCGGCTTTCGGCGGAAATCCCTACAACCAGTCATCTCCCGGCATGCTGGTGATGTTCGCTATTTTCGGACTGGTCACTTCAGCCGGGATTCTGGTTGAAGAGCGAAAGACCCGCACCCTCCAGCGCATGTTGACCACTGCCATGCCGCGGGGAGGGATCATCGCCGGGCATTTGCTGGCGCAGTTCACGCTGGTTTTTGCGCAGGAAATGCTGCTGGTCGTTTTCGGTCAATGGGTGCTGGGCGTGAATTATTTCCGCGAACCGCTGGGTACACTGTTGGTGAGCGCCGCACTGGCGCTCTGGGTCGCCAGCCTGGGATTATTCATCGGTGTGCTGGCAAAATCCGATGATCAGGTAGTGCTGTTCTCGCTGATTGCCATGTTTCTCTTTTGCGCCCTGGGTGGGACCTGGTTTCCGCTGGAAGGCACCGGTCGGGTCTTCGCTGCCGTTGGCGGCATCACCCCCGGCGCTTTCGCCATGACCGGCTTTCTAAATATCCTGATCCGCGGGCAGGGGGTCACCGAAATTCTCCAGCCGTCGGTCGCCTTGCTGGCGTACGCGCTGGGCTTTTTCATCCTGTCGATCTGGCGTTTCCGCACAGACTGACCCATCTTCCCCCCTTGACTCGCCCCTAACCGGAGACTGTATACTACGCATACTGAAAGCTTTCGGTAGAGGTTTCATATCAGACAGAGGACAGATCATGCTCAAGATCGGCGAGTTCTCCAGACTGGCGCAAGTGACCGTCAAAACCCTGCATCACTATGAGCAGATGGGGCTGGTCAAGCCCTACTGGATCGACCGCTTCACCGGCTATCGTTACTACACCCTGCAGCAGCTCCCCCGCCTTCACCGCATTCTGGCGTTGAAAGACCTGGGCTTCTCGCTGAACCAGATCCGCCGGATGCTCGACCGCAATCTGACTGCCGCGCAGCTTCGCGAACTGCTGGCAGACAAACAGGCTGAGCTGGAAGATCACCTGCGGGAAGAACAGCACCGCCTCGACCGGGTTTCGATCCGCCTGCGGCAGATCGAAACGGAGGGCAGCCTGGGTTCGCTGGAAGTCGTTCTCAAGCGGTTGGAACCGCAAATGGCGATCTGCATCCGTGAACAGGTGGCGGCGGTGGAAGGGGCGGCGCAGCGCAGCCACGAGCTGTACCGGCGTCTGCTCGAATGGTCAGAGACTTATCATGTCGCCCCGGCTGCCGCGCCGTGGTTGACCCTCCACGATAACCCCGAATACCGCGACCGGGCGGTGACCCTGATGGTGGCGCTGCCGTTGGAAGGGTACAACCTGGAACATCTCCCCGCCAGCGCGCTGCAGCAGGTCACGCTGGAACGCCTGTCAGGCGCCGACCAGGCAGCCTGCGGCGTCACTTCGGCGCAGCCCGCCGATCTGATGCGCGCCACCACCGGTCTGTACGCCTGGGTGGAAGCCAACCGCTACCGCGTGAGCGGCGCTGTGCGCGAGCTGCACCTGAACGACCAGGGCGAAGCCGGTGGTGAGATGGTCGAAGTGCAGTTTCCGATCGTTGGGCTGTCCTCACCATTCAGGTCAATTGGAAAAGAGGAAACCATGGATATTCAAATCGTCAATAAACCCGCCCTCACTGTGGTGGGATTGCGATATCAGGGCAAGAATCAAAACCAGGAAATCTCGCAGATGTGGTCAGAGTTCAACCGGCGCGCCTGCCAGATCAAACACCGCGACTTCGAAGCGGCTTACGGCGTCTGCAGCCTCACCCCCGACCTACCCGAAGGCGAGTTCGAATACGTGGGCGGATTTGCCGTCACAAAAGTGGAAGATGTGCCCGAAGGCATGGTGGTGCGCTCTTTACCCGCGATGAAATACGCCGTCTTCAAGCACATCGGCGCGCTGGAGACCCTGGGACAGACCTATCAAAACATTTATCACGAGTGGCTGCCGTAAGCCGGGTTGGAACCGCTCGAAAGCGGGCTGGACATGGAGATGTATACCGAGGAGTTTGACAACTTCTCCGCGAAATCGATCATGTACATTCTGGTGCCGGTGAAATAAATTCGTTGGAATTGGGGCGGACCCATCAAGTCCGCCCTCTTTTTTGACAGGGGGAGTTGATCAGACGGCGCGGAAGTGTGACGGTCGCCGCTTCTTCTCCCTCCCTTCGCGGAGCGCGCAAAGCGCGGAGGGTTGGGGTAGGTCACTTCATTTCAGGCAAAACCAACCCCAGCAGCCCCACCATCGCCACCCCGGCAGACGCTGTTCCCAGATGCCCGGTGAACAACACCGCGGGGAAAATGCCAGCCAGCCAGGGCATGGAAACGGTCATCACCAACGCAGGGTAAACCGCCACAACCATTCCCACGATCAAGAAAATCCCCGCCACCCCTCGCGGGCGGGGGCGCGCCGAAAACATGCCCCACGCCAGCAGCAGCAGGCACAC
>JBDKTF010000003.1:0-2493 GCA_039680295.1 Anaerolineaceae bacterium | reverse complement strand
ACCGCCCCACCCTATGACTGGCAGCAGCAGATCCATCAGCTCTATACCATTGAAGCCAGCGCAGCACGATCATTGAAAGAGAAGTTGGAGACAAAAGCAGCGGAGATCCGTTTCACACATCAGGTCTTCCCTATCCCTCAGCCGAAATCACCTCAATCAGATGAGCTGAACCAGATTCTCGACCAGGCATTGGAAAAGGTTGTCTCGTCCATTAATACGCCAGCCTGCATCCTTTCCTACGATGCTTCCGGGCAGATAACGGAAGATCTTCGCGGTAGCGGGATGGGCGGTGATCTGAACGCTCCAATCCCCGCAGATCGCCCACTGATTACCATGTATGGTTCAGTGCACATCTTTCCATCCACCTCTGGGTACACAGATACCTGGGCTTACCCATGGCCGCCAGATCGATCTCACATGAATATTCTGGCGCGTGAAACCTGGCATTGGATGGAGTTGCTTGAAACAGCAGGAGCTTTTGAACATTACCCCGACCAGTCTTCATTTACCCATGCGACAGAACAAAAGTCGGTTTGGATGGCAAAATATCGTACCGAAACATACAGAATCAAACGCGATCAGCCGTACTCTGGGTATCGCTGGGGCACATTGATAAATGATCACGATTGGATAAGTTATGGCTTGTGCAACCCAGACCGTCAACAATCTCAAATATACGACGCATTAAAAGCTGCCAGCCGCTCGCGGCTGGTTGCCACGCATCTTCCAAACGTGCTGATCACACGTGGCGATCAAGTATTACCTGTTTACCTGATCAACGATACCGATCACGATTGGCAAACATTGATCTCTTGGAGATTGAACCGTTTGAAAAAATGCGAACTGATCACCTCGGAGCCAGATCGGTCCATGCCGCGGTGGCTTCCCCATCTGCGGGGTTCCGTAGTTCTTCCTGAGTCTGGTATTCTGGAAGAAATCCGGCGTGGAGAGTTTTCAGGGAAAGCTGCCAGCCAATCATCTGTGCAAATCGGTGGTGTACGCCAATCCTTCACCCGTTATGGGACTTACCAACTGATCTTCTCCTGGATGGAAAACGGTGAAACAATCGAAAATGATTTCACCTTTCTTGTCACACCCGATCGATGGGAACCGTCCAGCGGATTAACCATCATAGATAGTGCTGAATTTCAAAAACAATACGCTTTCAAGTATTAACTGGACGGCAGTACCAGAGATAATTCGTCTGTTGACATGATCTTATTCATGAAGGAACGCAATGACAAATAAACTACTGTTTCGTGCTGAAGATTTACATCAGTACATGGTTCGATTCTTTACCCAATTAAATGTCCCGGAAAAAGATGCCAAAATTGTCGCAGATGTTCTCCTTTCTGCTGATTTGCGGGGGGTTGATTCTCATGGAATCATCCGTTTACATACTTATTACGGTAACCGTCTGCGGAATGGGCTGATTGATCCATTGACGCCCGTATCCACCATCCGTGAAACGCCCACGACCCTGGCGCTGGACGCAGGCAATGGAATGGGACAGGTGGCATCGTATCAAGCCATGTCGCGCTGCATCGAAAAAGCAAATGAAACGGGCATCGCAATGGTCACTGTGCGAAACAGCAATCATTACGGCATCGCCGGTTACTACGCCATGATGGCGTTGAAACGGGATATGATAGGCATTTCATTTACCAATTCCCAGCCATTGGTCGCACCGACATACGGACGCACTGCCATGCTTGGCACCAATCCCATCGCCGTAGCCGTACCCGCATTTTCTGAACGCCCATTTGTTTTGGATATGGCGACCAGTATTGTTCCGATTGGACGGGTAACCGTTTATGAGAAGGCAGGCAAACAAATTCCAGAGGGCTGGGGCATAAATTCCGTAGGAAGAGTTACTTCCAACCCATCCGAGGTAGTACATGGCGGCGCCCTGATGCCCCTTGGTGGAATTGATATCATGCGCGGATATAAAGGTTACGGACTGGCAATGATGGTAGATATTTTCTCGGGCGTTCTCTCGGGGTCTGCTTTTGGCGCCGACGTCACCCACCCCTCTGCTCCCAAAATGAATGCCAATGTGGGGCACTTTTTCGCAGCCATCAATATCGAAGCTTTTCGCGATCTTCCCGGCTTCAAACAGGATATGGACGCCCTTTTACAACAGATGAAGAATGCGCCCAAATCAGTCGGTCAGGACCGGATTTATATTCATGGTGAAAAAGAATTCGAGCGCGAAGAACGCTATCTCAAAGATGGAATACCCATGCTGACAGAGGTGGTCAAATCACTTGAGAAAGCCGGGCATGAGATCGGCATTGAATTTACACCACAACCGATTGGCGCTATAGAGGATGAGGACTAATATCGCTCGAAACCAATCCGGCAGAGACACAAACCATCTCCGCCGGATTGGTTTAATCATCCCATTGTGATGAGACGGTTAGATTTTCATCTTCACAGACGGCGCAATCATGAACTTATTCCCAGAATTTGATTAAGCCGCGGCTCGTCGAA
>JBDKTF010000217.1:0-4881 GCA_039680295.1 Anaerolineaceae bacterium | reverse complement strand
CCGCCACTTCATGATACCGTTTCAACGCCAGATTCTCTGGATCGCGCGTGCGCAGAGCATGGATATTGGCGCGCATCACCGGCGCCAGCAGCGCAGCGCAGGCGGTTCCATGCGGAATGGGGTACATCCCGCCCAATGGCGCCGCCAGACCGTGGACTGCACCCAACCCGGAGTTTGCCAGTGCCAATCCGCCGTAAAGGCTCACCAGAGACATGTTGACCCGCGCCTCAAGATCGTTGCCGTGATCATAAGCCCGAGGAAGTGCCCATGCGCCCCGAGAGATGCCGTCCCGGCAAAAACCATCTGTCAACGCGTTGGCTGTTTTGGATACATAGGGTTCGATGACCTGTGTGAGCGCATCCATCCCTGTACTGGCGGTAAGTTCAGGCGTCATGCTCATCGTCAGCTCAGGGTCAATCACCGCAGCACGCGGTAGCATCAGCCGGTGACGCAGACTGACTTTCACCAGTTTTTCGGATACGACCACTGTGGCATTACGCATCACTTCCGAACCGGTGCCCGCAGTGGTGGGAATCGCGATCACCGGCAGGGGTGTTTCGGTCAGTGTTTTCCCCGTCCCGACGACTTCCAGATAATCCATTGGGTTTCCCGGATTCGGCGTCAATGCGCTGATCGCTTTGGCGGCATCCATCGCTGAACCGCCCCCCATACCAATGATCAATTGACAACTGGAGGATCTCGCCTGCCGCACACCCGCCTGCAGATCTGCCAGTGTGGGCTCGTGGGCAATACCAAAATGTTCCACAGCAAGCCCAGCCGATACGAGAAGGTCAATCAATTGATCGGCTTGCGTCCGCCGTTTACCGGTGACCAGGAAGACGCGGTCTCCAAATTCCCGCGTCAGCTCAGGAACACGGCGCAGCATTCCTGCGCCAAACAAAATTTGCCCGGCTGTCGTAAATTCGAACTGCATGGTTCACCGCCAGTTTTTATCCGCCGGGTATATCAATGTGAATTTTTCATGCGTACGAGGTTCCACCAACCAATCCGTCACAGCATCCCGCCAGACCTGATAATGCTGGCTTTCGCGGTGTCGCTGCTGCGCTTCCGGCTCGCGATAAACCTCCACGAGAAGGAACCGCGTTGGATCTTCCTGCGATTGAAGAAAATCAAAGGATAAAATGCCAGGTTCCAATGCGCTGTTTCGCGCATTCTCGATGGTTGCCATGCGAAAATCATCAAGATGCTCAGCTTTCACATGAATGTGAACATGAACAATGTACATGCGAACCTCCTTCGGTCGAGTTAATGCAGTATAGCATACCTTTGACAGACCGTCCTGCGCCCATTACAATGGGAACCATGACACAGCTCTCGCCTGAAATCATTTATCAAGATGAGCATCTATTGGCAATTAACAAACCCGCCGGGATGCTTTCGATTCCCGATGGATATCAACCCGATCTGCCGCATGTGGTTCAGATATTAACTCCGGTATGGGGTCCGCTCTGGGTTGTGCATCGTCTGGATCGCGACACATCCGGCATTCTGCTTCTCGCGCGTTCTGCGGACGTGCACCGCCTGCTTAATCTCCAATTTGAAGACCGACGCATACAAAAAACTTACCGTGCCGTCGTCTTTGGCGTACCCCGCTGGAAGCAAATCACCTGTGATCTGCCGTTACGTGTCAACGGCGATCGGCGTCACCGCACCGTGGTGGATAAGACGGGGGGCAAACCCGCCCGCACCGATTTCATCCGCCTGCACATTTTTCGGGGTGCTTCGCTGATCGAAGCGCATCCTCACACTGGCTATACGCATCAGATCCGCGCCCACCTCTCCAACCTGGGTTTTCCCCTCCTCGGAGATCCTCTCTACCGGTTCCCCAAAGGCATCCCTGAACCCGATCATCCTTACCTCGTCCTGCCGCCGATCCAGCGCACTGCGCTGCATGCGCTGCGCGTAGAATTGGAACATCCGATCACTCACCAGCCTCTCAAACTCGAAGCGCCCCTCCCGCAAGACTTTTCCACCCTGCTGGAAACGCTGCGCATCGGTCCCCAGACCGAAATCTCCTTCTACAACGAATGAACTCGCAAAAACAATATTGACGATAAAAAATCTCCCCAGATCGTATGTTCACGATTTGGGGAGATATCTTTTTCGGGAAGGATCAATCCAGATGGATCTGGTACACCCGGTGATTCTTATACGCCTTGCCGCCCACGTTGATCAGATCCTGACGCATCTGCACGGCAGTTTCTGCCACCTGCGTCAACTCGGCATGTTCGAAATGGAATTCATCCATCGTCTTTTGCATTTCGGTATACAGCAGTGCATTTCCACCGCGCCCATGATATTCAGGTAAAATGCCTGCGCCATTCAACGACACCCATTCGGTTCGTTTCAATTCCAGGAGCATATCCACAATTGACCAGGGTGCCAGGTGTCCCTTCGACCGCTGCATGGCGGGCGTAATGTCGGGAAAGGCGAACAAAAAGCCCACCACATCCTCATTGTGCAGGATGATCTTGATCAGTTTCGGATCTGCAACCGTCAGCAGGTTATCCAGCATGAAATCCACTTCGCGCTTGGTCAATGGGTAATATTCCCAGTTATTCACGAAAGTATTGTTATAGGCTTCGCCAACCTTTGGCGCCCACTGCATCAACTCTTTCTTATTCTTAAAACGCTGCACCTTGAAGGTGCCGCGCTCCTGCACCCGTTCGGCTACCAGCTTGACCTTTTCTGGTAGGTTGAACGCCGAATGGGGCAGATAGCAGGAAACAAAATCCACTTCCTTGGTAAAGCCCACAGTTTCCACCAGATCCCGGTAATACGGGTAGTTATAATTCATCATGGTCATCATCTGGCGCAGATCATTGCCTTCGATCTGGATTCCGTACCCATCAAAAGCGCTGAATCCTTTGGGTCCCACAACACGATTCAACCCGCGCGCTTTCGCCCAATCAAATACAGTTTGAAACAATGCATTCGCCGTTTCCTGGTCGTTTTCACAATCGAAAAGATAGAACTCGGCATCCTGGGTTTTATGGTATTGATTGAATGGACGATTTTCGAGCGCAGCAATTCGTCCAACATCTTTGCCATCTTTCACAGCGATGAAAAAATCCGCATCGGAATGTTCGTAAAACGGATGCTTTTCACGGTTGAGCATCGTTTTGGCATCCACAAGAAACGGTGGTACCCATTGCGGGCAATTGGCATACAACCGGAAAGGAATTTGAATAAACCGGCTGACCTGCGTCTTGTTCTTGGTATCAACTTTTTCGATCGTAACCATGAATGCAAACCTTTCTGATTGAAAAATGATCCATAGGATGGGTAATTAACAATTTTTGATGAAGATGAATTAATCAGCACGAGTATACACCTTCCTGGGGTGAGACGCAATTTTCCCTTCTGAAGAATAAATTCCTTCCCCATGCAATCCGGTTTATAATTTTCACAGTGTCATAATCAAAATTCTTCGTTTATCATCATTTCACGCCGATCAAGGAGTGTTTCATGCCTTCCATTTTGGAACAAGAGATCATGCAGCAACCTCAGGTGATTCAGAACTTGATCACCCGAGAAACACCCCATGTAAAAGAAATCCTCCAGGAAATATCTGGACGGTTTCACTACGTGGTAATTGCCGCACGCGGCACATCGGATAACGCCGCCCGTTACGCGCAGTATCTTTTTGGCGCACACAACCAGCTCCAGGTGGCGCTGGCAACCCCTTCACTCTTTAGCATCTATGTGCTTCCCCCCAATCTGAAAGGCGCACTGGTCATCGGTATTTCGCAATCAGGAAAATCTCCCGATATTGTATCTGTTGTCGCCGAAGGCAAACGCCAGGGATGCCCAACCCTTGCCATCACCAACGACCCCACTTCACCTCTCGCCGAGACGGCGGGCATGGTGATCGATCTGGGCACAGGAAAAGAACAGGCAGTGGCTGCCACCAAAACCTACACCGCTTCGCTGGGCGCGTTGGCGCTTTTCTCTGCGCTTCTGGAAAACAATCCCCAAAATATCGCTGCGCTGGAAAGCATTTCGGAATGCATGCAGCAGACCCTTACGGGTATTCAGCCGCTCCTCACCCATGTTGAACGATACCGTTATATGGATCGGCTGGCAGTAATTGGACGCGGTTTTAATTATGCGACCGCATTTGAGATCGCATTGAAGGTCAAAGAGCTGACCCGCACCGTTGCCGAGCCGTATTCTTCCGCTGATATTCGCCATGGACCCATTGCCACCATTGCCAATGGTTTCCCGGTGTTGCTGGTTGCGCCTGGAGGCGCCGTCACATCCGATCTGGAAGATTTGCTTGCAACACTCAAGAAACGCCGTGCAGAGTTGATGATTATCTCCGACCTGCCTGAGTTTCTGTCGCAAGCACAATTGGGTTTACCCATCACCACCTGCATCCCCGAATGGCTCACTCCGCTCGTCGCCGTACTGCCCGGACAGCTCTTCGGCTGGAAGCTCGCCCAGGTAAAAGGCATGGACCCCGATCATCCTGAAGGATTGACCAAGGTCACTGAAACGCTTTGAGAAAAGCAAAAGACCGGAACGCCGGTCTTTTGTTTATTTCATGCCAGATTTCAATCTATTGCGCAATTGATTCCATCTCCCCAACAGGAAAATTGCCGCAAATGCTCCCGTGGTATCAATCACCACATCCAACCACCAGGCATTCCGCCCCGGCACAAACCATTGGTGGTACTCATCGCTGCATGCATAGAGAAATGCCGCCGCCAGCGCCCACCACCGTCTTTGAGGAAGATCCACTCCCACACCGCGCCAGAACATTAACCCCAGCAGCGCATAACCCAGGAAATGCCCTCCCTTTTTCACGAACAAATCCCAAATGCCAAATTCTGGCAGCTCCGTTGACGGCGTGGAAGA
>JBDKTF010000271.1:0-1816 GCA_039680295.1 Anaerolineaceae bacterium | reverse complement strand
TCTCTTCCAGGAGGATGGCTTTTTCGGGCAGCGGGCACATCTCTTCGCAAATAATGCAGTTGACTCCATCTGCCCAGGGGATGCAGCGGTTCTGGTCAATGAAGGCATGACCCATCACCCATTTTTGCTTTTCCGGCAGCGGCAACGGGGGAATGGCTTCCACCGGGCAGACCGTTCCGCACTGGCTGCAGGAATACAGGCAGTATCCCAACCGGGGCACGACCACCGGTGTGAACAAACCGGTCCAGCCGGATTCCGTCAGTGACGGTTGGAGCGCGCCGGTGGGACAGGCTCGCAGGCATAATCCGCAGCGCAGACATTTTTGCAGCAGGTCGGCATCCAGAGCGCCCGGCGGGCGGATGAGAAAATTCGAGGCATTTTCCCCCGGCGCTTTCGTTCCAATCACGGAAAGACCCAGAAGCGTGACCGCGCCGGTGACCAACACCTGGCGCCTCCCCGGGTCGTAGGGCACTTTTTCGGCAAGTGTGATCCCCGGTTGAAACCTGACCGCCTTTACCGGACAGGAATCCAGACAATCCATGCACAGGGTACACTCCGCCGGATCCGATGCGTATCCCCGGTCGGGATCAATCGTGCCCATCGGGCAGACAGATGTACATTGACCGCAGGTTTTGCAGTCTGGCGACACCTGGCGTTTGACCAGCGCAATTCTGGATATGAACCCGGTCAATGCGCCCAACGGGCACAGATAACGGCACCAGAAGCGCTCCGCCAGCAAATTCAACAGGATCAAAATTCCAAACAGCAGCACAGGCAGCCAGACGAAACGGATGCCCACCGTCTCCAATGGAAAAACCGCCGGGCGAAGCGCTCCGTCGATCCACGTCAGGGGAGCACTCATCCAGGGAATGTTTCCCAGCGCATTTTCCACCGCGGTAAAAGCGGTGTTGAGCGCCGGACCCACCCCACCGGTCATCGTTCGAAGCCACAGTGTGATTGGGTCCAGCAAAAGCAGACTCAGAGTGCCCAACAGCGCCGCAGTGAATATCGCCAGCAAAACGCTGTATTTTCCGCGACGCCAGTTATTCGAAACAACCGGCTTGTTTTTGCGTATTGATCGAAACGGAAAGAAATCCAGAACGGTCCCCACCGGGCAGATCCAGCCGCACCAGGCGCGACCGAAAAGCAGAGTCAGTCCAATGGCAATCAGGCTGAGCAGCATTCCGGCGGTGAGCGCCCGGCTGGCAACTGCCTGCGCCAGCGCCAGCAGCGGGTCGATCTCGCTTTGCAGGCGCACAAGATGGACATTCCACGACCGCCCCGCCGTAGACACCCACAGGGTCAGCCAGCAAAGCAGAAAGAATATCTGCGCGCCTTTGCGAACACTGCGCCACTGGATCGGGTTACGCCGCAAGATCCAACTCCTGGATATTCAAGGAGGTAAGGTCGCTCTTTCCCAGACCTGCCGATGCGCCTATGCGAATAAAATCAAGCTGCTCCGGTGAAATGCCCAACAAGGTGGCGGCGTAGCTATCCGCGGCGACGATATCGGGCGAGACGATCACGGTATCCATTTTGCGCACATCGTCGAGATTTCCGCCGGTCGGACCATTGCGGACCAGAACGCGGACAGCGTCGATCACGGTCAGCGTGGGCTTTATTTTCCCCGCCAGATCGGTCAGCCGGTTGCCAAAATCCTGATGAATCTGCTCACGCGCCGTGATCAGTCCCATCAAATTCTTCATCCCCAGGGTCAGGGTCGTCAGACCATGATTCTTCGCAATCGGCACATTGATCAGCGCATCCGCCTGGAACACATCCTCATAGATCGCCGCCTGATTCAGCGAAAGCGCAT
>JBDKTF010000108.1:0-2582 GCA_039680295.1 Anaerolineaceae bacterium | reverse complement strand
CCGCCAGAACGCCAGCACCAGCGGCGGCAGCGCGTATGTGGTGGTGAGGATGCGCGCCAGAATGGCGGTGGTGGACAGCACCACCGCGCTGAGCACAGCGATTGGGTACCCGCGGACGATGTTGGTTTGGGTGTTTTCCATACGTTACGCCATCGTTTATATTTTCAGCAAACCGGCGGCGATTGCCAGGGAAGCAAAGTCGCCCACCTGCTCGCCCAATCCGGCGGGGACCACGTCGCACACCGCCAGGCTTTCGGCAATCGCTTCCGCTTTCAGCGATTCCCACATCAGTGGTTCCAGCAGGTCGCGCTGCCGTCCAAAAATACTGCCGATGATGATCCGCTGTGGATTGAGAATATCCACCAAATATGCCAGTCCCTCGCCGAGTCTGCGCGCCACCGTGTCGAAAATATCGCGCGCCAGCGGGTCTCCGGCGTGAACGGCTTGCGCCACCGACGCGGCGGTGATGTTATCCAGATCGGCAAGGGTCGGGCAGTATGTGGGAGGTGCCCCGGCTTCGATCGCCTGCCGGGCGCGTTCCTGCGCGTAGCGGGCAATCCCGCCTCCGCTGCACCAGCCTTCGAACGAACCGTGCTTGCCGAAGCCCACCGGTCCATCTGCGCTCAAGCGGAGATGCCCCACTTCGCCCCCCAGGTCGCAGGTGCCGGCGTACAATCTGCCGTCCAGAATCAGCCCCGCGCCCATGCCGGTACCGAAAGTGAGAAAGACCACGTTATCCAGCCCTCTGCCAGCGCCCCACATCCATTCCGCCAGCGCGCAGGCGTTTGCGTCGTTCATCACCGCGGCAGGCACGTGAAATGCCTGCGTGAACGGCGTGACCACGTCGATGTTCACCCATCCGGGCAGGTTCGGCGGACGCAGCACCATACCGGTGCGGCTGTTCAATGGTCCGCCGCAGGAAATGCCGACGGATGCCAACCGGTCGGCGGGGTATTTTACCAGCAGATCGTTCAACACGCGGTTGAACTCGGCAATGCTTTCCTGCGGCGTGGGGGGCGTGGGGAAGCGTACCTTATCCAGAATGACAGCGCCTGATTCGGTGGGCGTTGCCAGCAAAACGGCGCATTTCGTGCCGCCGATATCGATTCCAGCCAGAAGATTACTCAAAAGATCCTCCCGAAGCGAGATGAACTGATTCTATCCCGGTTTCCCTTGATGAGGAGGGAAAAGAAAATAATCTACCGATGCGCACGGTTGAACGGATGAAAAAAAGGATAGAACCGATTTGTTGCATCTGTATTCAAAATATCCGTGGTTTTATTTCTACTCCATCGATATATAATGAATTCATCGATTCGAGTGTCTCGGGGGAAGGAGATTCTGTATGGACCACGAACTTCTGGTGAAATTGATGCGCGAAGCGAAGAATGAACTGGATACGTTGGTGTCGGGACTGACCGCCGCCGACCGGAACGCACTCGGCACGCCGGACCACTGGGCGACCAAGGATATGATCGCCCACCTGGGCGTCTGGCAAAACCGGCTGGTGGACGAGATGGACCGGCTCGAAGGGGGTGATCCTCTGCCGGATTGGGGGGATCTGGATGCCACCAACCTGGAAATCTTTGAACAAAACTGGCACCGCTCGTGGGATGAAGTGCTGGCAGACACCAACCGCTTCAGCGAGATCGCCATCCAGCGCACGGCTGCGCTTTCTGACGACGTGCTGAACACGCAGGTCAGCGCCGGGCGCACGTTCGCGCGCGCCATTCTGGGTAATTCCTTTATGCATTGGATTGACCATCTGATGAACTGGTATCTGGAGCACGGCGACACAGTCAACGCAGAGCGTCTGATCCAACTGGAAGTGCGCGAACTGGAGACATTCGATCCATCCCGCGCTGCGCGGGGCGTGGCAAAATACAATCTGGCGTGCTTCTATGCCAAAACCCACCAACTGGAGGAAGCGGTGCAGATGTTGAAGGAAGCGCTCAAACTGCGTCCGGATCTGGAGGAATGGTCCCGCGAAGACAGCGACCTGGTGAACCTGCGCTGTCTGCCGGATTACGAAGCGCTGTACCTTTCCAAAAAAGACAAATGACGCGAAAGCGGCAAGCGGGTCATGCACCCGGTTGAAGGTTACCCCTCAAATCAAGAATTTCAATCCCATCATTGGTTTCAATCGAAAATCAATGATCCGATCTTTAATTCTTTCAGGCTGGATGGGTTGGAATGAAGACTGAATGCGGAGGGTGAGACGTTGATTCAATCTCCTTGTGTGATGATCGGAAGCCAGAGATGGTATCTCATCTGAGGCGGTGAAATCAACGGAACGCAAACAGCCACACCCGAATCTGTAAAATCCTGCCCGGGAATTGAAATAAATTCCCAGTCGTAACTGGCGGCATACAAGGTCAATTTGAGAACCCCATACGTATTGTTGCGGATCAGTTCGCTGTTGGCAGCCGGTGTATGAATGGGTTCATTGGCATCGCCGCCGCCTGTGCCCACGGTGAATTCGCGAATCCCCCGCCTCGGCTGCAAGATGCCGTCTGGATTTTGCGGGGCGAAACGCTCATAGATGTGGTCGTGCCCATTGAGCACAATATCAACGCCGTAAT
>JBDKTF010000377.1:0-10997 GCA_039680295.1 Anaerolineaceae bacterium | reverse complement strand
GTCTGGATTGCGTTGGGCGGGAAGCTGAAAATCAGCCCCTATTACCTGCAGGCAGATCTGTACCCCGCAAACAGCAGCGGAGCCTTCGGCATCGCATTTGGATTATCCGCCCAGAGCATCCATTATGAATATCTGGTTGATCCCGAAGTTGGGCAATACACGCTGCGGCGTTGGAATGGCTCGGAATGGGAAGATCTTCTGCCGTGGACGGGCACCGATCAAATCAAAGAAGCGGATTTGTTTCAGACACTGGGCATTTATGTCAATCAGGATGTGATCACACTCTACATGAACGGCGCTGAACTCGCCGCGTACACTGATTCAACGCCCCTGCCTCCCGGTTCAATCGGCATCGCCAATCATATATCAAGCGGAGAGATCTGGGTGGATAATATTTATCTCTTCCCCCGGATGCCAACGGGGGAATGAGCAGTTTGTGGAAGAATACGACAAACGCCCCACCGGATCGACCGGTGGGGCGCGTTGACATCTGATTCCTGGCGTCAGACGCCCAGATATGCCGATTTGATCTGCGGATTCTCTCCAACTTCTTTTGCGGAGCCAGAGAGGACAATCTTGCCGGTTTCCAGCACGTAAGCGCGGTTTGCAATCGAAAGCGCCATCAACGCGTTTTGTTCGACCAGCAGAATGCTCGTGCCCTGCGAATTGATCTCGCGAATGATGGAGAAGATCTCTTCCACCATGATCGGGCTCAATCCCATGGATGGCTCATCCAACAACATCAGGCTGGGGCGGCTCATCACGCCACGGGCAGTGGCAAGCATTTGCTGCTCGCCGCCTGAAAGCGTGCCGCCCAACTGATTGATGCGTTCCTTCAAGCGGGGAAAGCTTTGAAAGACTCTTTCCAGGGATTGATCGATTTCTGCTTTGTCCTTGCGGGTATAGGCGCCCATGAGCAGATTCTCGCGCACCGTCAACGGTGCGAAAATCTTGCGTCCTTCAGGCACCTGGCTGATGCCCATCCGCACAATCTGTTCTGCGGGAGTGCGGGTGATTTCCTGCCCTTTAAAAACGATGGAACCATGCCGCGGACGCAGGAGTCCTGATAGGGTACGCAGGGTGGTAGATTTCCCTGCCCCGTTCGCGCCGATCAGCGTTACAATCTCGCCCTCCTCCACATTGAAGGAGATGCCTTGCAGCGCATGGATGGCGCCGTAATATACATTCAGGTCTTGAACTTCAAGCAGCATTTGCAGCTCCTTTTCCGAGGTAGGCTTCGATGACTTTCGGATCGCCCTGAATTTCTACTGGATTGCCGTATGCAATCACTTCGCCAAAGTCCATCACCGTGATGCGTTCGCAGATTCCCATCACCACCCGCATCTGATGTTCGATCAGCAGAATGGTCAGATCGAACCGGTCGCGGATGAAATGGATCAGTTCCATCAGATCGACAATTTCGCGCGGGTTCATCCCGGCTGCGGGTTCATCCAGCAGCAGCAACCGCGGATTGCACGCCAGAGCGCGCGCAATTTCCACCCGGCGCTGCGCGCCATACGGCAGATTTTTGGGATATTCGTTCTGGATGTTCTCCAGGTGGAAGATCGCCAGAAAATCCTGCGCTTCCTCGGTCAGCGCTTTTTCTTTGCTGGAGTATCGAGAAGAACGAAGCACGCCATCGAACATGCTGTAACCCGAATGGGGATGATATGCGATGCGTACATTATCCAGAACCGTCAGGTTCGGGAAAAGTCGAATATTCTGAAACGTACGTCCAATGCCCATGCGGGTAATTTCGTACGGTTCGTATCCTTCGATCTCTTCGCCCATGAACGAGATGAAACCCGAGGTCGGCTGGTAAAGACCGGTGATCAGATTGAAGGCGGTTGTCTTGCCGGCGCCATTCGGTCCGATCAATCCCGCCAGATCGCTCTTATGAAGGGTCATATTGAAGTTATTGACCGCTTTCAGACCACCAAAATTTTTACAAAGGTCCTTGACCATCAAAATGGGTGTGGCAGAGTCTGTGTTTGCCTGCATGTTTGCCTCCCTTAATCCCCTGCGCTGTTGGTCGCCGGCGTGGTCTCTTTGGGCTTACGCAGAGCGGGCGGCTTGGCGCGCAGGAAACCCCATTCCACACTGCCCAGCAGCCCCGCCGGACGGAGCAGCATGACCAGCAACAACGCAATGGGATAGAGCACGAAGCGCCAGGTCGGAGCCTCAGTACCCAATTGGCTCAAGATCACGCGCAGCAGTCCTTCGAGGAAGAAGATCCATGCGAAGGAAGCTGTGATCGTACCGGTCATACTACCCAACCCACCAAAGACAACGATGATGAGCGGATTGAAACCGTACAGGAAAGTAAATGTTCCTGGGCTCAAGAAACCGATATAGTGCGCGTACACCGCACCACCGATTCCGGCGAAGAAGCTGCCGATGACGAATGCCAGCAATTTGTTGTTCGCCACATCGATGCCCATGGCGCGGGCAGCAGTTTCATCCTCGCGCACCGCCATCATCGCCCGTCCTGTGGACGATTGAATGAGGTTGCGCATGATAATGATGATCGCCACCATAAAGAAGAATGCCCAGAACCAGTTGGTCAACTGGGGAATGCCAATCATTCCGCGCCCGCCTTTCATTTCAGGGAAAGGCAGGATGGTGTCGGAGTTGACCATCAGCACGTTGACCACGATGGTGAAGCCCAGGGTGGCGATACCGAAATAATCAGACCCCAGAGAAAGCACGGGCAGCCCGAACAGAAAACTGATTTCGGCGGCGAAGACGCCGGCGAAAATCACTGCCAGAAAGTAAACCACCTGCATGGCTGCCGGGCTGTTGAACGGACCGGGCGCTGTGGACACACCCAATGCCGTGTGCAGCATGGGGTCGAAGAAACGACCGATCTGGATGGCGACAAAACCTACCACCAGAGCGCCGATGAGATAGAGGGTGAAGGAAGATAGGACGGGTATGATGCGGTAACGTTTGAGGAACGCGCCAAGACCCCAGATCATCAAACCACCCAGAATCACACCTGAGCCAAGCACCAACATGCCTCTGGCATCGCCGTTGACCCAACGATACGTCACATCCGCAGATGCATACGCGCCAAGCCCGTAGAAACCCCACTGCCCAAGGCTGAACTGTCCATTGAAACCATAGATCAGGTTCAAACCCAAAGCGATCATGGTCATGGCGCTCGCCTGGAACAGCAGCCCTTTGTCGAAGTCGTTCAGGATCTGGAACGAATCGAATTTGATGGACAGCGCCGCCTGGACAATGCCAAACGCTAAGAGGATCCCAACAATGCGTACCCATTTGTTGGGATGATCCAGGATCTTAAGCAAGCCATACAGATAAGCCAGGATGGCGACAATTTTGACAATCGAGAGGACCAGATATCCGAGTTCCATGTGTCGCTCCTTATGCCTTTTCTTTTTCGGGTTCGCCGAAAATGCCCGTTGGACGCACCAGCAGCACCACGATGAGGATGGTGAAAGCCACCGCGTCGCGCATGGGCGTGGAGACATATCCCATGGTCAACGCCTCTGCCTGCCCCATGATCAAAGCTCCCACCAACGCCCCCGGAATGCTGCCAATGCCTCCCAATACAGCCGCCACGAAGGCTTTCAAGCCGGGGAGAATGCCCAACTGCGACCAGATGGACGGGAAGGCAATGGCGTAGAGTACCCCGCCCAGACCGGCAAAAGCAGCGCCGATGGCAAACGTGAACGAAATCACCTGGTCCACGTTGATGCCCATCAGGCGCGCTGCGGGTTTGTCAAAGGATGCAGCGCGCATGGCAGTACCAATTTTGGTGCGGTGTACGAGGAACTGAAGGAAAAGCTGCACCAGAATGGATGCCGCCACGATAATCAGGAAGATATTGGAGAAAGTGATACTGTCGGCGGGCGCCGCTTCACCGGCTTTCAATAGATGAACGCCGTCCTTGATATACCACGCCACCACGTCAAATGGACGTTCGTAAGGAATAAATCGCGGTGAAAACACAAAGTTCAACGCGCCGAAGTATTCCAGGAAGAAGGAAACACCGATCGCAGTGATCAGTGCGGCGATACGTGGCGCATCACGCAAGGGTTTGTATGCCACCCGTTCGATCGTTATTGCCAACAACATACAAACAATCATCGAGATCAAAACAACGGTCACGGAGCCAATCACGACCACCCACCCCGGGCTCATATTGGGAAAAACCAAAGATGGCCAGAGGTGAAAACGAAATTTCGCCACTGAGAAATAACTGACGAATGCTCCGACCATGAACACATCACCATGGGCAAAGTTGATCAACTTGACGATCCCATATACCATGGTGTAGCCCAGAGCAATCAATGCATACACAAAACCCAATTGCAGCCCGCTCAACACAAATTGAGCAAAGAGAACCGGATCAGCGATCAGGTTCTTGCCCAAAATGTAGATGACCAGCAAACCCAGAAGTATGAGAAATGCCTTCCCGATCCAGGTAAATGGAGCAACCCGCCTGCGAGCTGTTATGGGTGAGGGCGAAGAGGAATTTGCCTGTTCCATGCTTTTCACCTCCAGAATGATGCGGCGATATGCGGATGCAGGGAGGGCGACCAAGGTCACCCTCCCTGATGTTCAAAAGCTACCCGCCGAGATTAAGGATTGACGACGGTTTCAAATTTAACCGCTCCATCTTTCACTGCCAGGATGGTGGCAGGTTTGATGGGGTTATGATATTGATCGTAGGTGATTTTGCCGGATACGGCGTCGAAGGTGCCTTTCGCCATGGCGTCTTTCACCTTGGAGGCATCATCCACACCGGCGTCCTTGATGGACTGGAGCAGAATGTTGGTGGCGTCGTACGCCAGAGCTGCCAGCGCATCCGGAACCTTAGCGGTGCCGTCATCATTCTTGTATTTCGCGCCGAATGCCTTCAGGAAGTTCTGCACTTCGGGGCGGGTATCATAGGGTGAGTAGTGGTTGGTGAAGTACCCACCATCAGCCGCTTTGGTGTCCAGGTCAGCAGAGTCCCAACCATCGCCGCCCATGAAGGGAACATTGATGCCCTTTTCCTTCGCCTGCTTGGTCACCAGGTTGACCACCTGATAGTAATCGGGCAGGTAAACCATATCGGGCTTGGCTTCAGCAACTTTCGCCAGAATGGCGGAGAAATCAGTGTCGGTAGAAGTGTAGCTTTCCTTGCCGACGATTGTGCCGCCCATCTGCGTGAAGGATTGCTCAAAGAATTCCGCCAGACCCTTTACATAGTCATTTGCCTGATCGAGCATGATGAAGGCGGTCTTGGCTTTCAGGTTTTCGATGGCGAATTTGGCGCCCACCTTTCCCTGGAAAGGATCGATGAAGCAAGCGCGGAAGATATAGGGCTTCACCGCCCCATTGGCGTCCACGGTCACCGAGGTGGCAGTGGAAGTACCACTGATCTGCAAAACGCCCTTGGCATTTGCGATTTCAGAAACAGGGATGGAGGCTTTCGAGCAGACCTCGCCCATAATGTAGTGAACCTTATCCTGGTCGATGACTTTGTTCGCAGCGTTGACAGCCGGGTCAGGGGTGCACTGTGAATCTTCCACAATCGGGACAATCGTCATTCCCAGAACGCCACCCTTGGCATTCCATTCCTCAATTGCCAGCAGCGCGCCGTCGCGGGTCATGGCGCCGAAGGTCGGCACGGGACCAGAAAGCGGAGCCAAAATGGCGATTTTCAGCTCTTTGGGAGCTTGGGTAGCCGCAGCGCCGCCCCCACCGCATGCCGCCAGGACCATGGCGACGACCATCAGCAGGCTGATGAGTTTAAAAGCACGCATGATATTTCTCCTCCTACAATTGGTTGATGGTTTGGGTACGTTTCGTTGTCTCCTACAACTTGCGCCGGCTGATCACGGAATCCCAATCCTGTTGCAGCCGTAAAAACCCTTTTAAACAAATTGAGGCAAAATCACCTCCTTCCTGGAAAATGATTTAGTGCAATTGCAAAGTCTCTTTGCAACAATATTTG
Organism: Anaerolineaceae bacterium; assembly: GCA_039680295.1. Lineage (GTDB taxonomy): Bacteria > Chloroflexota > Anaerolineae > Anaerolineales > Anaerolineaceae > JBDKTF01. The sequence continues at coordinate 5,029 of JBDKTF010000377.1, read as the reverse complement.
GCATCAATGAAAAGTACATAGCATAGCCTGATGTGAGCACGATTTATAAAATTAATTTTTGGTTATTTTATGGGAAAATTATTAATTTTTACCACTATAATAAATTTCGGATTAAAAGTCAATAGGGTAAAAATCGAATTTTTGGTTGATCTATTTGATCGCAATCGACTTGACAGCGCAAAAAAGCATCTCTATAATGATTTCAGCTTTTCCCATTGTCGTTCTCATTGTCGTTCTCATTGCCGTCTCATATTCGTGGCGCCCTGTCTCGCGAAATTCCCACCCTCATTCCTGAGGCGCCTGCCCTCTACCCCATCCAATTTCCGGAAGGAAGTGAAACCATATGCTGCGCAAAGCCATCACCCAACCCAAAGCCATCATTCCCATCCTGCTTCTCCAATTCGTTCCCCTTTTGCTGATGCCAGCCGCCTCCTACAGTATGTCCACCCAGGAATGGTGGCTGCCCATGTTGTTGGCTATTCTGGCACTGTGGGGATCTCTTTCGATCATCATTCGCGGAAATTCCAATTCGGGTCCCTGGTATATGATCGGTTTTGCACAAGGGTTCAACATCATCAGCCGGTTGATGCTGCTCTTCCCTCACGCCACCCACATCGTTAACAACGCCTCTGTGTTCAACACGCAATATGTGACGATGTCAGTTGTGTCGATGATCATTTCTGCGCTGCTTCTGGTTTATATCGAATATCCCGAAGTGCGCATCAACATGATCAAAGAAGGTAAGTAACATTTCCTTTCCTGCCGAAAGAAAAAGCCCAACTGGGTGACAGTTGGGTTTTCGCATATTAGAAAGCAAGCATACATTTTATGGATATACCCGCCCTCTGGTTGAGAGGTTTGGTGATTGGTTTCTCCATTGCTGCGCCAGTGGGACCCATTGGCGTATTATGCATTCGCCGCACCCTGCAGGGCGGGCGTCGATTGGGTCTCGTTTCTGGATTGGGCGCAGCCACCGCCGACGCAGTCTACGGTTCGCTGGCAGCCTTCGGGGTCAGTCTGGTTGTCAGCCTGCTGACCCAACAGCAATTCCTCCTGCGCGTCGTCGGCGGCATTTTTCTGTGTTACCTGGGCATCCGCGCTTTCTTTTTTAGCCGGCCAACCGATCCGACCACACAAACCCCGTCCACGGCGTCTCTGATGCAGGGATATGTCTCCACATTCCTGCTGACCCTCACCAACCCCATGACGATTCTCTCGTTTGCGGCGGTCTTCAGCGGACTGGGACTGGCAACCCAGGGGGGTGATCCGCAGTCAGCCATGGCTGTGGTGGCAGGGGTCTTCTGCGGATCCGCGCTGTGGTGGTTCACTCTCAGCCTGATCGTCAGCCCGTTGCGCGGACCCCTCACAACCCGCGGGATGGTATGGATCAACCGTGTCTCTGGCGTCGTTTTACTGGCGTTCGGTGTGCTGGCGCTCTTTCACAGCTAATCTAGACGGGCAACCACCTCAATCCCATTCAGCATCAGATGGTGCAGAAAAACAGCGTGCAGCAGTTCCGCCGGATGAGGCACCCCACCCACTGCCTGGGCGGCTTCCACAGGGAAATCGTAGGTGTCCACACAATTGACAGGAACGATCACCCGCCGTTGGATTTGGAACGCGTTGGCATCCAGACGCAGGTACATGGCAAGCTGATCCACGCACAGGTCAGTACAATCACCCACCACGATAAACGTGTTGATCTTCAGATGCGCATCCAACCAGGCTTTCAAACCGGTATTCAACCCGGAATGGATGGAATTTTTGGGAATTTGCAGCAGCGCATCATAAAATGGCAGCGCCTTCAATTCATCCACCGCCTGAGCTTCGATCGTTCCACGGACGCAGTGCGGCGGGAACTGGTTGAATTCCACGGCATTCGGTTCATGCGCATCCTGCAGCAGCAGGATCTGGCGCACACCTTTTTCCCAGGCAGCCTGAAGCAGATGTGCAACCGGGGCGACGATCGCCGCCACTCGCGGCGAAGCCAGCGGACCCTGCACACAAAAGCCGTTTGTCAAATCCACCGAGAAGATCGCCACCTCATCCGGCGCAGCCAGTAATTCAGCCAGAGAAAGCGATGGCAGAGTATCCAGCCAATTTTCGAGAAAGGCAAGGTACGGTGCCGCCTGTTGTGACAGAGCGTTTGAAATCATTGCGCCTCCAATTTGTGTATTTACGACACTATTATAATGCCCCCACTCCGTTTGTCAAGGCAGCAGCCGCACACAGAGAAAGGTCAGCAAACCGCGCCGTCCGCGCGTTGGAAAAATTGCCTGTTGACAAACCAAAGGAATATCCTATAATGAATTTACTTTACTAATTAGATATTATTTAGCATATTAACATCTATTCTTCACCATCACCCGGATGCCCTACGATTTGAATGCCGGATGACCTCAGGAAATCTAAAACGAAATCGTTTGACCATTAAAGATTTCGTTTTTCTTTTTCGCCAATATATGATAATTAAAATCTTATTCGTAACCCATATAAAACCTTCACGTAAAAAGGAAACCGCCATGAAAATCTCACTCCACCAAATTCTCAAAAAAGTGGCAACGGGCGCCTACTCACTGGGAGCGGTCCTGCTGCTTGCCGGGTTGATCCTGACCGCGGTCACCCAACCGGTGTCTGCGGCGACCGCTAATAACGGGCTGGGAAACTGCGGGAGCGGATACGCCGCCAAACTGGACGGACCCGGTCCAGTAACCTATACGAATAATAACCAGATTATTACTTCTGTATTCATCAAGGCAGGCAGCCAAAATCAGGATTCTGGAGCATGTACCCAATTTACCGCGAACGGCTCCAATGGATGCTATACCGTGAGCGGACTGGGTACGCATACCGTCACTGTAAGCAAAGTGGGAAGTGGACCCACGTGCAAGGATATTTCGCACGTAGAATTCTATGTTGCCCAGCAACCCACCGAGACGGTAACGCCCACTGAAACGGTTACACCCCCCAGCGAGACACCTACCGAGACCGTGACACTCACTGAAACCGTCACACCGCCCAGCGAAACGCCTACCGAGACAGTAACACCCACCGAAACCGTTACACCCCCCAGCGAGACACCCACCGAGACCGTAACGCCCACTGAAACGGTTACACCTCCCGGCGAAACACCCACCGAGACTGTGACACCCACCGAAACGGTCACACCCCAGGTGCCGCCTGGCGCAACACCCCCGCCCACGGTTCAGGCGCCGCCTGCAGACCCTGCGCAAACCCCGGTATTGATCCCCGTGACCGGCGCAGACTTTTCGCAAAACGGTCCTCTACCCTTCTCGCAGCAGGCACTGATCCATTTGGGCATCGCCATGCTGGGGCTGGGATTGGTCACCCACGGAATTTCCCTGCGAATGAAATAAATGCTGAAATTAAATTGATACAAAAGAATCCCCTTCAATCAACGAAGGGGATTCTCATTTCTCCCAAAAGCGTGGTAGAATGTTTCCAACAGGGTGAAAGTCAATCATACGAATTTCGAAAATCTTGTTCGAATCCGACAAAAGATAGATATTGGTTAGAAATTCGATATTGACAAGGTAATTTTAAAGTTGTATACTTTTTGCAAGTCAGTAGTTTGGATGAGAATTCCGAAAGGAATTTCCACCAGAAAATAATTGAATATTCTTGCGGCGATGATCTGAAGACCATAATTTGGTCGCTTGTCTTCCTTGCGAAGGCATGATCTTCAGGGAGCCAGTAGCGAAACCGGCAAAGGATAATTTTCCTGCTCGCGTTTCGCTTTTTTGTTTTTAACCCTGGGCAACCAGGTTCACTCAATCAAATACATCATCAGAATTTGGTCGGAACCCTGGAGAATGCGTGATGATGCAGCCCGAAACCAACTTACGTCCGCTGACGACATCCACTGGCATGGATCTGGATCAGATCTATGAACAGCCAGATCGCAAACGTGTATTGATTGTGGATGACGACACCGACATGGTGTTCCTTCTCAAACAAATTCTGCGGACTGCTGGTTTCGATGTGGTAGGCGCCACCAGCGGCGCAGAAGCCGTCAAAAAATGCACAGACCTGCCGCCGAACATCATCCTGTTGGATCTGATGATGCCTGAGATCGACGGCTGGAAAACCTACGAATACCTGCGTGAAATCACCGGTGCGCCCGTGATCATCATCTCAGCGATTTCTGCAAAGGATGAAGTGGTCAAAGGGCTGCAACTGGGGGTGGAAGATTACGTTACCAAGCCTTTTTATAATGCCGAGGTGGTTGCACGGGTGCAGACGGTTCTGCGGCGCGCCACCCCTCCCCAACCTGTGACACATCTTGTTTTTCCTGAAATTCAACTGGTGATCGATCTGGACGCCCAGGAGGTGAAATTACGAGATATCCCTGTTCATCTGACCAATCGCGAATTTGCCATTCTGGCGCTGCTGGCGCGCCGCTCATCCGAGAACGTTAATTACGAAACCATCGCCAGGGAGATCTGGGGGCAGGATAACCCGGATGTCCGCAAGCGGATCAAATATCTGATTTATTTGTTGCGGCGAAAGCTGGAAACCGACCCCGGCAAACCGCAATTGATCCTCAACAACGAAGGGTTCGGTTATAAATTGAACACCCTTAAATAAATTCTGAGCTTTTCTTTCGTTTCATTGATTGATATGGAGGGGTTACTATGAACCAAAAGTTGATCCAGCTCTTGAAGAAAGCCGCAACCGTCGCGTATTCTGTCGGCGGCATTTTACTCATCGCAGGCATGATCCTGTCGGCAGTCACCTCTCCGGTACATGCCCAGGGAAACAGCACGTGCGAGCCGGGGGCACCTTTTTACCGGATTAATGGTGCCGCCGGTCAAGAAACCTACACCTCCACCGCCAGTCAGGTCATTACCTATCTCTACGTCAAGGCAGGTAATGCCGCTGCCGGTGGATGCTTCAAATTTACTTCCGACGGTACAAACGGCTGCTACACGGTCAGTGGATTGGGAACCAAGACGGTAACGATTTCGCGAACCGGAACAGCGGGACCCAATTGCCAGGCAATCTCTCA
>JBDKTF010000359.1:0-8298 GCA_039680295.1 Anaerolineaceae bacterium | reverse complement strand
ACTCGATCAGTTCTTCGATCCATTCCAAAGGAAGGGTATCACGAAGGGTCTCCAACCAATCCATCTCTGGACGGGGAAACAAATAATCTTCGATTTGTGGACAATGCTGCATGGTTTGCGCAATTTTCTTAATCGTATCCTGCTTTGCTTCATCCGACCGATCATCCCGCCGCCAGACCTGATATACCATCGCCAATAACGAGGGTTTGAGGGGATTTGCAAGAAAACGGACGACATGCGCCAGTGCCCCAGCGGCTTCACGGGTAGACTGGGTGCTACGCAGAATCTCCACATAAGGAATGGATCGTTTCTTCAACTCATCCACCAGATCCGCACCGCGATCATTACGCGGTACAAGCACCGCCACTGTTGAATCGGGATGTTCCGGCAGCCATCGTTTCAGTGAATCGGCAATGACGGTCAATTCTTCTGCGGGAGAGAATTTGCGATCGTACCAGTAAATATTCTCCGGCTGATCTGGCGGATTGGGCTGTGGATCTTTTTCACCAGTTGGCATAATATGCGGTAGGACAAGAGAATCCCGCAAGGCAGGATTAGGATGATTGGACCGCGTCCAATCGATCAAGGCGTTAGCCAGTGTGATGATACTTTTTGTAGAACGACCCGAAACGGGTAGATCGACTGATCTGACCCCGTGTTCTGCCAGAAAATTGCGCAAATACATGGGACTGGCAGTTGTAAAGGTTTCATAGATTGCCTGATTCGGATCGCCCACCCGAACCCAATTCCCGTGATCACCCACCAGACAGCGCAGAATTTTCTCCTGAAGGCGGCTGCTATCCTGAGATTCATCTTCGAGGATGTACGGAAATCGATCCTGAAGAATCGCCAGATAATCAGGATCTGATTGGATCGATTGAAGCGCCAGGCGAATTAAGTCGTCAAAGTCCACGGCACAACGGTTATTCAACGCGCGCTGATAATCAGAATATATCGACCAACCCATCTCCACCAGTGGAAAATACGTGTTTGAATCGTCCAGCATGCGATGAATATCCGCTGGCGTCAATTCAAGATCTTTCGCCTGTTTTATAAAAGCCTGCGTCACTTTGCGAATATCTTGATGCCAATTTTCACTGACCTTGCGCGTTGTATGGTCATCCATCACCAGCATGGGATCAAGGTATTCTTCAAGCAGTGTGGGATGCTCCGCAAGCCAGGAATTGACGATGCTATCCAAAATCTGATCCGTGATTCGTTCGTCAACGATCTCAAAATCATTCGCCAGACCCACCAGCGCAGGACGTTCACGGACGATGTCATGCGCCAATCCATGCAAAGTGCGCACCCGGTAGCCCATGCGCGGCATTAAACCGTATTCTTCCACAAATGAATCCACCCGGCGGGAAAAGTTGGTCACCGCAGAATTCACCAGCGTGACGACCAGAATCTGCTGATCATCGCGAATCAATCCCTGGGATATGATCTGGGATGCCAGAAACGATAGGGTCTGTGTTTTCCCACTTCCAGGGACTGCAGAGACACCCATTTTCCCAGTTGTGTAATCCAATACATTCTGCTGGCAGGCACGAGGTTCAAACATGAGCGCCCCCCCCGTTATTATTCTCCGCCATCAATCGACGCAATACCTGCTGGATTGCCTGCAACAAAAGACTCTGCTGTTCCATACCCTGCTCGCCCAGCTCACTCAATCCGAGGAAAATACCTTTTCGGCAACGTCGGATCAAGCCCAGGCACAGCCGGTACAAATTCTCTATCGATGCCTGTTGTTCTTCCAATCCTGTCCAATGTTTGCCAAATTCCCATTCGCGGCTAAGCACATAGGGGTGGGTAAGCGGCTGCAAAATGCGTTCAGACCAGTTCTGGCTGCCTACATTCAACCAGAATTGATAACTGACCGCCTCGTTACGCATCAAGAACGTATGTGCCGGCGCTAACAGCACCGCATTCTGACCCGGCTCATCCCAACTGCGCAAATATTGCGCAGCGACAACGCCTTCCTGAACCATGCGCACATATTCCTGTCCCAGGGGACCTTCACTCAATGGCAGGAAATCACCTACAGCCCAGCGAAACTTTTGAACAGATTCGATCAGGTTGGCTGTGATGGTTCCACGATCCAATTGTGTATGGAAACCAAATCCGGGTTGGGAGAGAACTTCGCCAAACAAACGGCTGAAGAATACATCCAGCTCCACTCGATCTGAAGCAGTGTAATATGCCAACCATTGACGCAGGGTTTCGTACCGGTTGCCAGCCGTATAGGTGATCCGTTCCTGCATATCCGGTTTGATGCCATCAAAACTATTCAACACCCCTTTGGTATAAACAATCTCGCACAACAGGCTTGCACGAACCAGATCCAATCCATCAATTGCCTGCATTAACGCATCCTTGACGTCATAACGAGAAGGAATCATATTCCATTCAGGATGCGCCAGCATCGCCAAGGTGAGCAAACAGCGTGTGGCAGGCTCATCACGCAGGCTGCGCGAAGGGCGGTGTGTGCGCCATGGAATGTCCATCTGTTCCATCCGAGACGTAAGCGAAAACCGCAATGAGTCACTCATGAACGGTGATAGAACGACGATCTCTGAAGGGGCAATACCCTGATCATGAATCAGCGCATGGATCTGCTGGCAAACCCATGTAATCATCTCCGGGTGAAAACGCTGTGGCGCATAACTGATGGCTTTCCTTGCATCTCCCTGAATGTCCAGATCGGTGGGAGGCTGGCGCAGCGCCTCCGCCAGATGCATACCGAAACAGCGCATGTCGTCAGTAGGAACTAATGATTTCTCAAACGCGATAACTTCATCGCATTGCTCCTGCAAGGATACTGCCGTTTGAGGGTCTGCCCCCAGAAACCGGCGGTACCCGGCGTCTGTATCATAGATCAGAAGACTCGAGCGCGTTTGCGGCAACCATTCACGCAATATATCATGGGCTACCGGGGTATCTTCTTCCAGATTATCCACAATTAAATGGGTGAACTGTTGGAGCAGGTGATTGTGACACTCAGGAAGCTTCCAAAGAATGTTGGTAAAAATCTCCAACTGGAGGGAAAAGTCAAGCAGGTTGTGCTCCAGACAATATTGACGAAAATTGGTTGCGCAAGCCTGCGCCTGATCGTAAATAATCGTTTGAGCCGTTTCTCCGGTCCAGGCAGCATTCAACCGTAAACCGATCTCTGTATACGGAAAACCGACCAAGGCAGCTTTATTGAGATTATCCAATACCTGACTGTAAATGCGATTATGATCTGCAACCACCGATTCAAAATAACCCGCTTCCAACAATGGGCGGGCAACCCTTGCCATCACATATTGAGCGGTTTCGAGGGTCAAAAAACTGGGAGGTTGATCTGGATGTCCAAAGGGATACGCTTCAACGATATACGGCCAGAACAGATCTACCATACGACGCGCCAGACCGCCCATGGTGACTACATTCACCGTGGACCCTGCCGGAAAATCTGGCTGGCGAAGATACGCCTGATACGGCGCTGCCAGCGTGCGTTGTGGGGTCATCACAAGAATGGACGAGGGGGCAATTCGCCAGGAAAGAAGCTGATGAAGCCTGTGTACTCCCGCAGTTGTTTTACCCGCACCGGCGGGTCCGAATACGAACATGCGGTCTTTAAGCGGCGCTCTGGAAATATGCGTTTGAAGCGATGCGGTTTTTTTATCGCGTTTGACCATGGCATTCCATTTATCGAACAGGTGTTTTATTAATTATACGATGGTTTTAATGTTTCCGCGATGAAAATTCACGCTCAGATTATAAAACAGGTGGAGCGCCTTGGTGCCGCTCCACCTGTTTTCATCCATTTCGATCAAAAAAGATCAGGGATTTTCCCAGTAAGAAATCTCATCGATATTGACTGTGAATTTACCGTTTTCTGGAGCGCCGCCAACAAAGACGCCAAAGCCACCTTTACCAGTGAATGTGGTGTCGCTGGCTTCGCCTACTTTGACGCCATTGACATAAACCACCAACTGGCTGCCTTTAGCCCAGATTCCCAACCGATTGGTCTGATTTGCGCCGCTAACAATGGCAGAATCTGCTTTCCAGGCAATCAGGGAAGTCATTTTCTCACCGTCCCACTTGCGCAGTGAGAACTTCCCATCGCAGGAGATGCCAACCATATATCCCGCATTGGCTTCGACTTTATCCGGTATACGCAGCATGAGACCGTAATGCTCGGATGAGGTACACTCACCGGTTTTGGCGGTCATTTCCATATACACATCCTGAATATCAGGCCAGGCGACGCGCCATCCATCTATCTTTGTAAGTGCCGTGAATTTCATTACGCCGTTGCTGACTTCTGCGGTCGTATATTTATCCTCACCTAAAGGCCAATTTTTTCCATCGTTAAAAGCATCGGTGAATGATGCATTGCCCAATTTCAATTTGGGATCCGATGCCGGTACAGTTGCAGTTGGCGCTGGTGTAGCCTCAACCGTGGGCGTCTGGGTAGGCGCTTGCGTTTCAGTCGGCGCCGGCAGCGTGGCAGTGGCGGTAGGTTCAACAGATGCCTCGGTTGGCGTTTCGGTAACTGCCTTGGATTCTGACGTGGGTAAAACCACAGTCGTTGAAGTGGGCATGGTGGTCAGCACCGAACTCACCTGCGTGGCGATCTGTTCGGGTGAAGCAGTGGGTTGAGCCACCAATTGTCCGCATCCAGCGAGTAAAACCGCAATCAAAATGGCTGGTAGAATGATTCGCTTCATTTCTCAACTCCTCTCACAAATGAAGTCGATGCAAGAATAATGCAAGACTTCAAATAAGACGTCTGATCAGGTTCTTTCGTTCCAACGGACCCATACAAATTATACGTGTGAATGAGAATCACAGACCCAGAAATGTCCTCAGGAAACAAGGAAAATGACGGCAATTCCAGCAATGGCAGTTATGGTCCCCCAGACACCCCGTACTGAGAGACGTTCCTTAAAAACCAGGCTGGATAGCGGCAGCACAAAAATGGGGGATAATGCCATCAGGGTAGATGCAATACCAACGGGTGAAAGTTGTATGGCAATCATCGATAACCAGACACCCAGGAAAGGACCCAGCACACTCGCAACGATAATGGGATACCGTGCCTGAGAATCTTTCAGCACACGAAGCGATGATATTCCCTGTCTTTGAATCAGCGCCATCCCCCAAAGGGAAATCGCAGCAATCAGCATCCGGATCATCACCCCTGATATTGCGGGGAAATCGCCTGAAAGCCCTTCTTTTGCCAGAATCATACCGATCGACTGGCAAACCGCTGCGCTCAAGCCAAGCGCAATACCTCTGACATAATCTTTTTGATGCTGCAAATTTTCTGCGGCAGGCTTCTCCAAAACCACCCAGATCACCCCTGCCAGCGCAAGAATGATTCCGCCAATCTGGAAGAGACTGAGTTTTTCACTGAAAAGAAACCAGCCCGCCACCGCGGTAAAAACCGGAGAAATAGCCATCAACAACGTGCTGATACGCGGTCCGATCATAATATACGCTTGAAAGAGAAGCAAATCACCCAATGAGAGACCAACAATACCAGACAACCCCAACCATAACCACCGGAAAGGTTCTGCCGATATCGGCAGCAGCGTTCCCAGAAGGATCAAATGCATGATTGACGTAAAGACCACCGCAAATAACAAACGGAGACGATTGATTACGATAGAAGTCGTTCGCCGTCCTGCCTGTGTGAAAAGAATGGAAGTAATCGACCATAAAAATGATGTAACCAGCGCTGCAACTTCACCCATAAAAACCTCTGATGCGCAATAGATTGACCTGATGGAAGATGATTATAAACGGCTGGCTTCTTTTTAGGGGAAAATAAACACCCACCCTGGTACACCAGACGAGATTTAGAGAAGTGCTATAATAGTTTCATTGCAGTGATGGCGTTGGTCAGGAAAAAGGAGTTGGACCCATGCCAGTTATCACCATATCCCGTCAATTAGGCAGTCTGGGTTCACGCATTGCCGACCGGGTTGCAGAACAATCAGGGTGCAAGGTTGTCATTCGCGAGGTAATCAACCAGGCAGCTTTGCGGGCTGGTGTACCGGATGTAGCCCTTTCGGCAATTGATGATCTGGGATTATTCGGCATTAAGCCGACAGCCGAAGATCAGGCGGCGTATCATCTGGCGATAAAAGATTTGATGTTCGAGCTGGCATGCGATGGGAATGTGGTCATTGTTGGTCGGGCAGGTCAGGTGATCTTGCACGGCTACCCCGGTGTGCTTCATGTGCGCATCATCGCTCCGGTGGCAATTCGCACACAACGAATTTCAGAAAGATATAAGATTTCAAAGGCATCCGCTCTGGCACAAATTAATGCCAGCGACAGAAATCGAAAACGTTATTTACGGTTGCACTATCAGGCAGATTGGAATGATCCAGAATGGTATGATCTGGTGATTAATACCGCAAGATTATCCCTCGACGCTGCTGCAAACCTGATCATCGCAGCAGCCCAAAACCTTCCTTCCTAAAAACAATCTCGATAATCACGTGTCTGACTCCACATCCACTCCCCAGAAATTTTCTCACCCGGCAGAAGCCTCTTTTGCGCGGATTTTAGACTTTTATGGAATTGAATGGCTGTATGAGCCCAAAACATTTCCATTGGATTGGGATGAAAACGGCGTCATGACCGATGGATTCACACCTGATTTTTATCTGCCACATCAGGATTTATATATCGAATTGACCACGCTGCGCCCGAAACTTTCCACACGTAAGAATTGGAAAATGCGGCGCATGGCAGAACTCTATCCCGATGTGCACATCAAATTGTTTAAACGGCATGATCTGCGCGATTTAATGATCAAATTCGGTCTGGACCCTGAAGCAGAGAAAATATCAGGCACAGAGGCGCAAGCCAACCTCGAGGAAGATCATCATGATTGACGAAACGATTCTAATAGAGGATATACAGGAGGTTATTCTGACCCGCAAACAGATCCAACAGCGGGTGGCAGAGATTGGCGCAGCCATCAGCCGTGATTATGCCGGGAAGAACCCTCTGATGGTGGGGGTGTTAAAAGGCATGATCTTTTTTATGGCAGACTTGCTGCGGGAAGTCAATTTGCGCATCGAAGTGGACTTCATGGCGGTGTCCAACTATTCAGCCGAAAGCCGTGAACGCGGCTCCGTGAAAATCATCAAAGATCTGGAAATCCCGGTGACCGATCGGCACGTCCTCTTCATCGAGGATGTTATTGACACCGGCTTAACGCTGAATTACCTGCTGCGAAATTTGCGCACGCGCGACCCTGCATCATTGGAAGTATGCGTATTGTTCAATAAACCAACCCGCCGGTTAATTGACGTGCCCATCAAGTACAAGGGTTTTGATCTGCCCGATAAATTTGTAGTTGGTTATGGTCTGGATCACCGCGAACGATACCGCAATCTTCCATATGTGGGATTGCTGAAACCCAGTGCGCTGTTCCCCCATAAAAATGGCGCACAATAGGACTTTAAATTAAAAATTGAGGGGTCCCAAGTAACCTTTTGATTTCCTTTCCGTTTCCCTTTTAGTTTTTGTTATCCAATCCCTTTCTTTCAAGGGATTTCGCGGATAACAGTTCCTTTTGAGATGTCTCAGAAAAGGTCTTTTTGGTAACCCACTAGAGGGTTTTACTTCTGGGGAGCCATCCGATGTTGCATGGATGGGTATTCCACCCAGATATATCCTCAAGCTTTTCTGAGAACGCTTTTGTCATTTTTGAGGTCGGATTTTTTCTCCGGTGGTCTCAATCCTGACTTTTGCGCCGGAAGGATCATCCAATTTCTTGGAACTCCCTCAACGCTCATTATAGATAAAAGCAATAGCAAGTCAATCACCCTTTCGGCTATATTTTATCCGCATTCTTCTCTTGAAAGGAGAGATGTATCCATGAACCTGTATCCACCCATCGAACCCTATCGAACAGAATATTTATCCGTCAGCCCCATTCATTCCCTTTATATCGAAGAAGTCGGCAATCCGAACGGAAAACCGATTGTATTTTTGCACGGTGGACCAGGCGGGGGGATGAGCGAGGAATCGCGACGTTTCTTTGACCCAGCATTTTACCGCGTGATTCGATTTGACCAGCGCGGGGCTGGAAAAAGCACCCCCATGGCGGATCTGACCGATAACACCACCTGGGATCTGGTTGAAGACATCGAGCGCATTCGCATCCATCTCGGGATCGAAAAATGGGTGGTTTTCGGCGGGAGTTGGGGAAGCACGCTTTCCATCGCTTACGCCGAAAAACATCCCGCAGCCGTGATGGGATTGATTCTGCGCGGCATATTTCTG
>JBDKTF010000615.1:0-5200 GCA_039680295.1 Anaerolineaceae bacterium | reverse complement strand
CAACAGTTTGCTTCCGTTTTGATGATAGATGGACGCTATTGAATTACAAACTTCTCTTGCGAATCCATCCAAACCAAAGTAAGATGACAATCGGGCAAATGTAAAATGAGCACATCGATGCGGAGGTAAATCTTGAAGGCAAAATCCATTGTGTCCCAGGTTTCTTTTTGGGTCATTTTATGTGCGATGGCGGTTGCGGGCTTTTTGTTGATTCAGTATTCGACGCCGATCGGTTTGGGATTAACGAATGATTCTTCTTCCTACTTGAGCGGGGCACGAAATATCCTGACTGGAGATGGATATACCCGGATATCAGGAAAAGGCGAATATAAACCGATTACGCATTTTCCGCCGGGGTATTCCTTATCCATTGCAGTATTCAGTAAATTGGGATTGGAAGCTCAGCGGGCAGCGCGTCTCGAAAACATTCTTCTCTTTAGCTTTACTATGATCCTTTCTTCCATAATCTTATGGAGGATGACCGGGTCGAAATGGTATTCGCTTCTGGGTGCGTTATTTGTGTTTACATCACAGGTGACGGTTTACTCGCATATCTTTTTATTGAGTGAACCTCTTTTTCTGTTCGTTTCTGGTCTGGCGCTTTTATGCGCTGCAATTTACATAGAAAATAAGAAATGGATTTATCTGTTTGCTGCCGGTTTACTCACCTGTTTTTCATATCTCACCCGATATGTTGGTCTGGCAGTTTATGTGACCATTATCCTTGCGCTTCTTGTTTTATTGCCCGAATGGAAACAAAAAATTCGTTCCAGTCTGGTGTTTCTGCTCATCAGTTTACCGGGCACAGTTCTATGGTCACTGCGCAACATGTCATTGAGCCTGAACCCAACCAACCGAAATTTCATCTATCATCCGATCAATCCAGATGAAATCCATGTTGGTTTGACCAATTTCTGGTCTTTTTTTCTACCCAACCGTTGGATGCCCAGAAATCCGCAGACCGTTGGCTGGATTTTGGGATTGGTGGGTATGGGTGTATTGATTTTCGCTGGTGTGATCTTTGCCTGGTCCCGTTACAAAAGAGAGGATTCCGGGCATCAATATAAACGCCAGTCGGTATTGTTTATGTTTGGTTTGTATTCTCTGGCATACATGGTCATGTTGTTTATCTCAATGACCTTTTTTGATTCGAGTACGAAATTTGAACTTCGAATATTGGTTCCAGCTTTACTCACCGGCGCGCTGTTTTTGTTGGGTTGGTTGGGTCAGTGGGTACTTTCTCGTTCAACGGGTATGAAGTTTATTGTCATCATCCTGTTGGTTGGCTTATTCGTATCTATGGGATTGGATTTGCGGGGTGATGTAAGAACGTATCATGAAGATGGGCAGGGATTTTTAGCCATGAACTGGCGAATTTCAAAATCCCTCGCATATATCAAAACCTTACCTGAAGATCAAGTTCTATATTCCAACCGATCCACGGTGATTTATCTGTTGACCGGTCGGACAGCTTACGTATTGCCAACCCCGGTGGATGATGTCACCCAGCAGCCCCGACCAGATTATCAATCGGATCTAGAAAATTTGAGACAGGATGTTCAAGAAGGGGCGAGAATCGTTATCTTCTATCCAGATGATCTGGATCAGGATTGGATTGCTGAATTGACCCAGGGAATGCAGTTGATAGAGAGAACCAGCGACGGCATCGTTTTCGCAAGATAATCTTCCAAAATTATGAAAAACACTCTCAAGACGCTCATCAAAAAACCAACATCACCATTGATCCTTTTGATCATCATCAATTTATGTGTTGGATTGTTTACATTTCAGGACTATGGATTGAGTTGGGATGAACCTTTATTTTATAAGTATGCCGATGCAATAGGGTATGCCTATTCATTGCAGCCTCATTTGGATGGGACTTTTGATATCACCAAAGCCTATGGTCCAGATGAACAGCATGCGCTTTATGGTCCTGCCTATATCCTCGCCGGAAGAGGCATCGTTTATTTTCTCGAAGGCATCACAGGATTGGATTGGGGAACACTCTGGCATCTGGTCAATTTTATCTGTTTCCAGGTGGGTTTAATCTTCCTGTATTTATTATGCCGTCGGTGGGTATCGTCGTGGTCGGCATTTTTCGCAACCCTCTTATTTGGAACACAACCGCTCCTGTGGGGGCATGCGTTTATCAATCCAAAAGACATTCCCTTCATGGCTTTTTTCCTTGCCGCTTTCTATGCGGGACTGAAGTTTGTCGACCGAATCAGGACACCTGAGCCCCCTGTCCAGACAGTTGAAGCCGGGGATGAGATGCGCTGGCATAGATTGCGTCGACGGTGGATTCACTGGGGAATTGTGTTTTCTGCGTTGATCGTCGTTCTGATGTTCTTCAACCCGCTCATTCGCAGTGCAATCCAAAGCCTGATGGAAGGCATTTACAACGCCGATGCGGGAAGTTTTTGGGGAAAAGCGTTTCGCGCTGTGGCAGAAGATGCCAGCAAGGTGGGGGTGGATTATTACGCGGGTAAACTGCTTTCAATTTATCGTTGGGCACGGATTGGCTTGCTCGCGATCTTGATTTCCTTGTGGACCGTTGCGGTAACGATTTGGGCTTTTCCGGCGAGCATTATACGATTCTGGCGCCGTTTTACCTTCAAGGATCGGGAAACGTCCTTCTGGAACGCGGTTAAGCGAGCGGCAATCCCTGGCATCCTTCTGGGGTTGGTCACCTCTGTTCGCGTTCTGGGTCCCATGGTGGGTGTACTGGTTGTGCTTTATTTCCTGCTTAGCAAAGGTCGCCGACCTGTTCGGGAGATGCTCATTTATTTCGTGCTCGCAGGTATCACTGTCTATTTGACCTGGCCATACCTGTGGGCGAATCCGGTTGGCAACTTTATGAATGTGCTGCTCCACATGTCCAACAACCCGCAACCCGTGATTTTGATTTTCAATGGAGAAACCATCGCTTCTCCCGATTTGCCTTGGACGTATCTGCCCACCCTCCTGGGGATTACGCTGACGGAACCGGTATGGTTTTTATTTTTGGGAGGATTGGCGCTGGCAATTGTCTGGATGGTTCGGAAACGATTGGAATGGCGCGATTTATTGGTCACCATCCTGTGGTTTTTCATATTGTTTTTCTATGTAGTTCTTACCCGACCACCCATGTATGACGGGTTCAGGCACTTTTTGTTCATTCTGCCACCCGCCTTTGTTGTCATCAGTATTTTCTTTGAAGGCATCATCCAATGGGTAAAAAATCCGGTCATTCGTTGGACAATTTTGAGTGTACTGGTTATTCCTGGCGTGATGGGTATCGCTGCTTTGCATCCTTACGAATATGCGTATTACAACCAGTTCGTGGGTGGGTCTGCCGGAGCTTATCGCCTGTACGAAAATGACTATTGGTTGACATGTTACCGCGAAGCCATGCAGCCATTCAAAGAAACGACAGATCAGAAGCCAACCGTTTACGTAGACCGCCAACCGACACTGGCGGCATCTTACGTGGGGGATGCTGTTCAGGTTCTGCCTTATAAAAAAAGTGAAACAAACTTAAAACCTGGTGATTATATTTTGCTTTCCACCCGCAATAATCGGGATCAGACCTTCCAACAAGATTCCGAGATCCGGTGGACGGTTGGAAGGCAGGGTTCAACCTACTGCATCGTTAAACAGGCTCGATAAAAGTTGGAGATGAGGAGAAATATATCCTTTAACTACTTGAATCTGACTTCAGATTGGTGTACAATTGTTCTAGATTTTACGACCAGGAACCTGTTTCTGCTTCGGAAGGCAGCACATACTTGTCTTCTGTTCCTCGCATGAGCCGCCTGGTTGACCTGAGCTCGAGGAGGTATGTTCATTGACCGTCTCCAAACTAAAATCGGATCACCCCTTTGCATCCAATCTGTGGCGTAAATTCCGCCAGCCTGTTGTGGTGGCGGCGAATACCTGTCTATTCAGCAACCCTCGAACGTTTCAATATTAGGAGGAATCTCATGTTTCACACCATCATCATTGTCGGCAACCTTGGGCGCGATCCTGAAATGCGCTATACCCCCAGCGGACAGGCTGTGACCAGTTTCTCGGTCGCTTCCAGCCGCCAATACACCGGAAATAATGGGCAAACTGTCAAAGAGACCATCTGGTTCCGCGTTTCGGCGTGGGGAAAACAGGCGGAAACCTGCAACCAGTATCTCAAAAAAGGCAGCAAAGTAGTGGTGGAAGGACGCCTGACCCCGGATCCCAACACCGGTTCACCGCGCATCTGGAACCGCCAGGACGGCACCGCCGGTACCTCGTACGAAGTTAATGCCAGCACGGTGCGCTTCCTGTCACCCCGCCAGGGCGAAGGTGGAGAAGGCGCGGGCGCCGCTGAAGAAGGCGGCTACGGCGAGGATGAAAATATCCCCTTCTAAGGGGAGAGGTTGTCATGGCAAATCCATTTCCGATGGATATTCCGCCCGATCTGGAGCCGCTCTACACCAATCTGGTGCGCATCTCTCATTCGCCCGCGGAATTGTCTTTTGATTTTGCTCGCCTGCTGCCCGGGGAGAACCGGGCGCAGGTTCGCAGCCGTCTGATCATGTCGCCGGTGGGCGCCAAGCTCTTTCTGCGCGCGCTGAGTGAAAACCTGGCGCGTTACGAAGCCACCTTCGGCGAAATACCCATGCCGGGAGATCCCGGTCTGGCGGAGGAATTTTTCCGCCAGGTCAAACCTCCCGACCGCCCCCCTTCTACGGATTAATTATGGATCAATTGGAAGCTATTACCGACCGCATTCGACAATCCTTTGACGCGCGTACCCATGCCCGCGACCAGGCGCTTACCGAAGCCCGCACCCTCACCCGCCACGCGTCGCACGCCATTCGTGCGATTCACCGCGATGAACACGAATCGGCGCACGAACATCTGGTCGAAGGTGGAAAAATTGCCGCCACCCTGCGGTCCAGTCTGGCGGAGTATCCGGATCTGTTTTTCGCCGGATACACCCAGGATGCACTCAAGGAATATGCTGAAGCCAGCATTACCGTGGCGCTGATCGAGAACCAGCCGCTGCCCACGCCGGAAGAACTGGAACTGGAATACGCCACGTATCTCAACGGATTGGCAGAGGTGACGGGTGAACTGCGCCGCCGCTGTCTGGATATTCTGCGGCAGGGCTATTCCAGCGAGGCGGAGCGTTTGCTGCGCTGCATGGATGATATCTATGGCGAGCTGGTGACGCTTGACT
>JBDKTF010000173.1:0-1518 GCA_039680295.1 Anaerolineaceae bacterium | reverse complement strand
CTGAGGGTATCGTCCAGTACCTGCCCTTCCATATGCAGGAACCAGTGTTTCTTCAACGTCTGATGCGGTTCGGCATTGTAAAGCCCATCGTTTTGCAGGTTGGCAAAGATCTTTGGCGCAGTCCGATCCACATAGAACGCGTAGGTCGACGTAGTAGCTTCATTGCCCACCTGGTCTACCGCCCGGAAGGAGATCGAGTAAATCCCTTCGCCATAAGCAGGGATAAAGGTCGGGCAGAACGCGGTTCCGCCAGGCGCATCCTGACACGCTGGCGCGACCGTCCATTGAGCAGACGGAGCATTCACATGTTCCACCTTCATCTCGACCATTCCGATTTTGGAGGTAACATCGCTGGCTTCGACGTGCAAAACCAGATCGCTTTCTGCTGTATACGGGAAGCCCGAATTGTACGATTCCAGCGATACCGCGGGCTGATCGGCA
Organism: Anaerolineaceae bacterium; assembly: GCA_039680295.1. Taxonomy (GTDB): domain Bacteria; phylum Chloroflexota; class Anaerolineae; order Anaerolineales; family Anaerolineaceae; genus JBDKTF01. The sequence continues at coordinate 1,077 of JBDKTF010000173.1, read as the reverse complement.
TCGATCGTCATGGTCAGAGACGATGATTCCTCCACCTGCCCCATCTGATAGGCAAACATCTCACGAATGTCAATTTCGTTCAGCGCATACCCATAAATCGAAACCTCATCCAACTTACCGGTGTAGGGTCCGCTTTGCATACCACTGAACCCGGTGGAATTGCCCAGCGTAAACTTGCCCAATCCAACACCGTTATTCGCAGTCGATGACCAGGCGGAGTTGAGATAACCGTTGATATACAGGGAATAGTTCTCACCGGTGTTGCCGGCATTGGGTTCGACCACCAGTGTGACCATATTCCATGTATTCTTGATCAGATCCACGCTCGCCTGCGGAATAGCATCCGCTGCGATGTTTTGCGCATTCTGCACATTCAGTGTCATTGAGTTGGGTGCGATCGAAACCGCATAGCGTGGTTGCGTATTCGCGCCGTTGGCGAGGGTGATGATCGATTGCGTTCCCGCTTTATTCTCCGTCGGGTAAACCCATAAAGATGCGGTGAATGCGTCCACATCGGTGGATAATCCAGTCTGGTTGAGGGTCAATACATCAGAATTTTCATTGAATTCCACTGATTGACCTAACCTGCCTTCCAATCCGCCCTTGGGGCAGGCTTCGCCCTGGCATCCAAGCTGGAAGTCGTTCGGCGTGGCATCGTCATAGACTTCGCTGCCGTCGGCTTCATCCAGATGAGCCAGGAAGATAGGGGCACGCTGTTTCAATCCAGCAATGACTGAGGCGTCCTGAACATAACGGAAAATACGCGTATCATCCATCTGCCCGTTCAGGGTCGGATTTCCGGCGGCAGGTGCATATCCGAGTTTGGCAATTGTCCCGGGGCTGCGAACTTCTGGCGCGCCGCTGATGGAGTTCACCATTGTGCCGTCCAACCAGAGGTTCGCCGTGCTGCCGTCATTGGAGTAGATCACCAGGTGCCACTGTCCATCGGCGATGGCGCCGCCCTGCGTGCACATTTCAGTGCCGTCTGCCAGTGAACAGACATTCCCGCTCTTCAGGTATATCTGATGGTAGGGTTCCACGCCGTTTTGCAGCGAATAGACACCGCAGTCCGGGCAG
>JBDKTF010000202.1:0-6570 GCA_039680295.1 Anaerolineaceae bacterium | reverse complement strand
CGTTTCTGGCGTTTCTCAATGAAAAGATCCTGAGGGGTGAATTGAAGGAGAAAAAAGGGGATCGCATCCTGCCGCAGGATCCAGTCTGGCGCACAGTGATCCTCGTCCTGGGCATCGGCGTGCCCATTGCCTGCTTCGTCATTGCACTGCTTGTGATGCTGGTCTACAACTTCCACGAGGCGAACAACGGCATGTTCTTCTGAGGCGGTGGAGGGTAATGCGAGGGGGGCAGGTAGAGGGGGGAACGCCTTTCAGCTTACTTCTATTGAGAGTTCTGAAATTTCCGAAAAACTTCCGTTGTTTGATGGAATACGATTTGTGATCATCCTATCAGTCCCATCTTCCTTGGTTAATAAACTCTAATTTTCATAATCTTGACAACAGCATCCCATGGGCGTATAGTACGTGCCTTGATAGTACGACGTGTTACTAATTTGCCACACAGGGAGGATCATGCACGACCATCATTCAAAACCAGATCCCGAAGCAATTCGCGCTCACATGCGCGCGGTTGTGAACGACTGCTTTGGGGTTCAAGATTCCAGCGGTATTGAGCTGCTCAGCACCCTTCGCATGGTTGGGAACCTTCTTGAAACCATGGACAATCAACAGGCGGGCGAAGAAGCCCTCTCGGGTCCGCGCATGCATCTGATGATGCGTCTGTTTGCTGAAGAGAAAGACGGCAACCTGGAAGGACTGACGCCCACCACGCTCAGTCGCTGCCAGCGGGTGAGCAAAAACACCATCAGCTCCCTCTTGCGCGGATTGGAAGAGCAGGGACTCATCCAGCGCAATCTCGACCCGCAGGATTACCGCATCTTCCGCATCCAGCTCACCCCGGCGGGGCGCGATCTTCTCCACCGGATGGCGCCGCAGCGTCTTCAGAGAATGAACGAACTGGCAGGCATTCTGGAACCGGAAGAGAGGACTGAATTGATGCATTTACTGGGTAAGCTTCAGGTTTCACTTCTGGAACGGCTTCACGAACACAAAGAGAAATCGATTGGAGGTTAAATTGCAAGCAACCATACCGGCAACTTCCGGAGCCGGCGCAAAACCAGCCCGCACTCGTACGGATATGAGTGCGCTGGGACGCGCCATCCGTTACCTTGGGCAGCATAAAAAGACTGCCGCTTTCGCCTACGGGGCGCTGCTCATTTCCACCGTGGCGCAATTAATGGTGCCGCAGATCATCCAGAACATCATGGATACGCTGTCCAACGGCATGATCGCCCATGAACTGGCAAAGGTCCCGGCGACCATTCTGCCCATGGCGTTGGAAAAATTAAACTGGACGATGGATCAGTTCAACCAGTACAGCAACAACTGGCTTAACCTGCTGCTTGGGGCGGGCGCGCTGGTGGTTCTGTTCGCTGTGCTGCGCGGTCTGTTCTCGTATATCCAGACCTACATGAACGAACGGGTCGGACAGAGCATCGCCTTCGATATGCGCAACGATCTGTTCGCCAAAATTCAACGCCTTTCCTTCAGTTACCATGACAAGAATCAAACCGGGCAGTTGATGGTGCGCGCCACAGACGATGTGGAAAAAGTGCGCCTCTTTCTGGCGCAGGGTCTGCTCATGGCGGTACAGGCGGTGGTGCTGCTGGTAGCTGCCATCATCGTTCTGTTCTTCACCAATGCAAAATTGACCCTGGTGGTGCTGCCCATTTTGCCGCTCGTCTTTGTGCTGATGATGATCCTCGGACGGCAGATGCAGCCCATCTTCACCGAGGTCCAGATCCGGCTTTCCGCGATCAACACCACCTTGCAGGAAAATCTGGCAGGCATCAAAGTGATCAAAGCCTTTGTGCGCGAACCGGAGCAACGCGCGCGGTTCAACGGGCAGGCGGATCATCTGATGGATCAGCAGATCAAGGTTTCCCGCTTCTTTTCCATCATGATGCCCTCCATGTTCCTGATCGCCACGCTGGGACAGGTGGCGGTGCAGTATTTCGGCGGTCGTCAGATCATTATGGGCACCCTGACCCTGGGTGAATGGCAAAAATTCAGCATGTACCTGATGTTTGTCTTATTCCCGATGGGTATGCTGGGGATGATCATCAACATGATGTCGCAGGCAGGCGCCTCAGCCAAACGTATCTTTGAAATCCTGGACGCCAGATCGGATGTCTCCAACAAGGCAGACGCCATCGAGATGCCCATCGTGAATGGACATGTGGAATTCGATCATGTCACCTTCCGGTACTTTGGCGGCGGAGAACCGGCATTGGATAATGTCACATTTTCCGCCCAGCCCGGGCAGACTGTTGCGCTGCTGGGCGCCACCGGCTCGGGAAAATCATCCATCATCAACCTCATCCCACGCTTTTACGACGCCACCAGCGGTTCGGTGCGCATCGATGGACACGATGTGCGCGATGTGACGCTGGAATCGCTGCGCTCGCAGATCGGCATCGTTTTGCAGGATACCACGCTGTTTACCGGCACCATTCGCGACAACATCGCCTTCGGACGCCCGGATGCCAGCATGGAAGAGGTGACGGCGGCGGCAAAGGCTGCCGAAGCGCACGACTTCATCATGTCGTTCCCGCAGGGATATGACACCCCGGTGGGCGAACGCGGAACCACGCTGAGCGGCGGGCAAAAACAGCGCATCGCCATTGCGCGCGCCCTGCTGCTCGATCCGCGCATCCTGATTCTGGATGACTCGACCAGCAGCGTGGATACCGTGACCGAGTATGACATTCAACAGACCCTCACGCACCTGATGCAGGGACGGACGAGCTTTGTCATCGCCCAGCGCATCAGCACCGTGCGCAACGCAGATCAGATTCTGGTGTTGGACAAGGGAAAACTGATGGCGCAGGGTAAACACGACGACCTGATGGAAGACAGCGCCATTTATGCAGAAATTTACAATTCACAGCTGGTAGAAGACGCCTCAAAGCAATCGGATGTTGAAGGCGTTCCAGCTGAGGAGGTGAGCCATGAATAGAGGTTTTGGCGGCGGTCCGGGCGGTCCAAATGCGGCGCTGCGCAGTGAAACAAGTAAACCGAAGAAAACCGGCGCAACGCTGAGCCGGTTGGGCAGGTATTTTGCGCCGTACGCATGGGTTTTGATTCTGGTTCTGGCGCTGATTTTCGGCAACGCATACGTCAACGCCCGTGTTCCAGAATTGACCGGTCAGTCGGTGGATTGTTACCTGACTCCCACGATCACAGCGCGCATGGCAGCCAGCAGCGGGGCGGGTTCTACCAGTGCCATCGCTCAGATGATGGGCAGCGGAACCTCTACACAAACCAACTGCTGGTATGATTCCCTGCCCGCAGGATCTTCCTCTCAGGATTACATCCAGGGATTGGGGAAGTTGATGCTGTTTGTGGTGCTCCTGTCTGTCGGCGCGACGCTGATGAACGCGCTGGGCTTTTATCTGATGAGCTGGTCCGGGCAGCGCGTGCTGCGCACCTTGCGCGTGCAGGTATTTGAACATATCCACAGGCTTTCGCTCGGCTATTTCGCCGAACATGAGGCTGGCGCGGTGATGAGCCGCATTGTCAACGATATGGAAACACTGCAGCAGGCGGTCAACTTTGTGCTGGTCAGTATCGTGAGCGGGGTTGTCTCACTGGTCTGGATCGCAATAAAAATGTTCGGTTACAGCCCCACCTACGCGCTGATCAGCATGGCGGTCACGCCGTTGATGGTCATTGCCACCATCGTGCTCTCCCGGCAGGCGCGCAAGGCGTTCCGGGTTACCCGCGTCGAGATCGGCAAGGTCAACGCCAACCTGGAAGAATCCATCGCCGGGGTGCGCGACGTGCAGGCGTTTGGGCGCGAAGAAACCAACATCGAAGCCTTTAAAGAATCCAACGCCGCCAACCGCGACGCCAACATCAAAGCTGTTTCGTACACGGCAGCCCTGCAGCCCACCCTCGATGCGCTTGGCTATCTGGCAATCGCCATCGTCACCATCGTTGGCGGTTACTTCATGCTCAGCGAAAAAACTCTGTTCGGCACCGCGATTTCCATCGGTCTGATCATCACCTTCATCGGCTACGTGCAGCGCTTCAACCAGCCGATTTCGCAGATCTCGCAGCAGTGGACCAACCTGCAGAACGCCATCGCCGGTGCAGAACGCATCTTCGAGCTGTTGGATACCCAACCCGACGTGCAGGACGCGCCAAACGCCCAACCTATTCCCGAAATCGCGGGACGGGTGGAATTCCAGAACGTTTCCGCAGAATACGTCAAAGGCGAGCCGGTGCTGAAGGGTGTGAACTTTACCGCCGAACCCGGGCAGATGGTTGCCATCGTCGGTCAGACCGGCGCGGGGAAAACCACCATCATCAACCTGCTGCCGCGCTTCTATGACGTGACAGAAGGGAAGATTCTGGTGGACGGGCACAATATCGCCGAAGTCACCGCCGCCAGCCTGCGCAAACAGATCGGCATCGTTTTGCAGGATACCTATCTGTTCAGCGACACGGTCTTGAACAATATCCGCTTCGGACGACCGGATGCCACGGAAGAAGAAGTGATCGCCGCCGCCAGACTGGCGCGCGCCGACGAATTCATCCAGCGCATGCCCGAAGGCTACCAGACCGTGCTGGGCGAACACGGCGCCGGTCTCAGCCAGGGGCAGCGCCAACTACTGGCGATTGCCCGCGCAGCGCTCGCCGATCCGCGCATCCTGATTCTGGACGAAGCCACCTCCAGCGTGGACACACGCACCGAGCGCCAGATCCAGAGCGCATTGGATACGCTGCTGAAGGGACGCACCAGCTTTGTCATCGCTCACCGGCTCAGCACCATCCGCAACGCCGATCAGGTGTTGGTGGTGGATGAAGGCAAAATCGTTGAACGCGGCACGCACAGCTCGCTGCTCGAAGCGAAAGGCGCGTACTACAACCTGTACATGCGCCAGTTCCGCAAGGACGAACAACCTGAAGCTCCCGCGGGCGACGGACATTTGCCCGCCGTCAGTCTGGGCGGCGCCTGATCTTTGCGCCAGGGAAATCAAAAAGCCCCTGGGGTCCAAATGGATCCCGGGGGCTTTTGTTATCTTTGAATAAAAGAGGCTGCGGTTTGCCTCGGCGGAACCACGCCGTCAAACCCCGCCCGACTCCGCCAGCAGTTCCAGCAGACGCGGGTGCCCGGCGTAGATCCCCCAATAAGACGGCGGAAGCAGCGCGGCGATGCGGCACATCAGCTCATCGGTATTGCGTTTCTGCCAGTTTTCACGGTCATTGCGGTCCAGCGGTTCCACCCGAAAAGGCTTGCCAAAGCGCAGGGTGATGCATGCGCGTTTGAGCTTCGCCAGCGACGGGAAGGTTAAGGCGCTTCCGGAGATGCCAATGGGCACAATGGGCACATCCGCGCGTTCCGCAAGCATCACTGTTCCCGCTTTTCCCTGGATCAATCCGCCGTTTTTGCTGCGCGTGCCCTCAGGCGCCACACCCAGCGCGCCGCCGTTGCGCAGATAATCCACCGCGGCGCGCATGGCGCCGAAATCGGCATTTTCGCGGTCGAGCCAGATGATTTTGGCGGTATCCAGAATCCAGCGAAAGAAAATGAATTTACGGTATTTGTTTGCCACCAGCGCGCTGATGTCGTTGCGGGTGGGCGTGGCGTAGAGCAAGGGAGAATCAACCTGACTGAGGTGGTTGATCGCCAGAATGACGCCGCCCTGCGTTGGAACGTTCTCCAGTCCCACATATTCGGTGCGGGTCAGCAGATGGATCAGACCGGTCATGACTTTCTTCAGGGTCTCTCTATCCATAAATTTTCCCTGGCTCCATTTTAGATATTCTTGATCGATGACGCAAGAGTGATCAAATTAGCTAAAAAACGGGGGAGACTGATCAAAGTCTCCCCAAGGAAATACCCTGCTGAATAAGTCAGGCTTCGATTTCGGCTTTGGGCTTCTGACGGCTGCGGAACACCTCAACAACCGCCGGGATGACCGAGATGATGATGATCGCCAGCACCACGATGGAGAAGTGATTCTGGACAAAGGGCAGGTTTCCAAAGAAGTAACCGCCAAAGGTGAATAGTGCCGTCCAGACAATTCCTCCAATGATGTTATAGGAGATGAAATGCCAGTAGGTCATTCGCCCGATACCCGCCACAAAGGGGGCAAATGTGCGGATGATGGGAATGAAGCGCGCCAGAATGATGGTGATGGCGCCGTGCTTCTCATAAAAGTCATGCGTGCGGTCGAGGTACTCTTTTTTAATGAAGCGGTTGTTTCCAGTAAAGACCTTGGGACCCATGTAGTGACCGATCCAGTAATTGGCTGTATCGCCGAGAACGGCGGCAATGGCAACGATCACATACAGCACAACGATGTGAAGCGGGCTGTCTGGCAGGGCTGCCAATGACCCCGCTGCGAAGAGGAGCGAGTCGCCCGGCAGGAAGGGTGTGACAACCAATCCGGTTTCAATGAAAATGACAATGAAAAGGGGAACATAAGTCCAGCCGCCAAACTGGGCGATGAGCGCGCTCAGGTGTTTGTCCAGATGTAAAAACAGGTCGATCAGATATTGAATTGTATCCATTTAGAATCCTTGATCAATGAATTACCAGTGGGTAAATTATAACATGCC
>JBDKTF010000424.1:0-5709 GCA_039680295.1 Anaerolineaceae bacterium | reverse complement strand
TGAAAAATCTGCTGCATCTGTGTCCATCCGTGGAGAATGGTTCATTTTGTGGATAATCATCTTCTGTGGTCAGAATCAGATTAATTTGGTAAGATTATCCTCGTATCCCCTGCCCGTAATCGGGTGTTATCTTTAACAAAATCCCCCATCCTTCTTCAGGAGCTTCCTATGGATTTAGCAATGCCCAAACCTCTGGCTGCCCGAAAGCGTATTCCAGCCACCCGGCGTGAACGCTGGGCGTGGTATCTGTACGACTTCGGAAATTCAGCCTACGCCGCTGTCGTTCTGCTGGCGGTCTATTCGACATATTTTACAGGTACCGGGGTGGGGGGCGCTGAAGGCTCGCGGCTTTGGGGGTTGTCTGTGGGGATTGCCATGCTCGTTGTGGCGATCAGTTCGCCTGTGCTGGGCGCTCTGGCAGATTTTACGGCTGCAAAGAAGCGCTTTCTTTTTTTCTTCACCGCGATGGCGTGCGTATTTACCGCGCTGCTGTTCTTCGTTGAAAAAGGGAATGTGTTTACGGGTATGCTCTTCTTCATTCTGGCGGAAATCGGTTATCGCGCCTCGCAGGTTTACTACAATGCCCTGCTGCCCGAAATCGCTACGCCCGACGAGGTGGGCACCGTCTCAGGGAATGGATGGGCGATCGGTTCAGCGGGCGGCATTGTTTGTCTGCTCATCGTCCTAGTGTTGATCATGTTTGTGGGCGGACCCATGATGGTGCGGTTGTCTTTCCTGATTACCGCGGTGTTTTTTGCCCTTTCGACCCTGCCTCTCTTCCTGTTTATCCGTGAGCGCGCCGAACCCCAACCGCTGCCTGCCGGTGAAAACTATTTCACCGTTCCTTTTAAACAACTCTGGCAGACGGTGAAACATGTTCGCAACTACAAGCAATTTATCAAGTTCATCATTGCTTTCCTCGTCTATAACGATGGCATTTTGATGACGCTGGATTTTGCCGCCATCATTGGCGCGGTGCTCTTTGGGTTGACCCAACAGCAGTTGATCATCTTCATGATCATTGTTCAGGTCACCTCGGTGATCGGCGCGTACCTCAGCGGCATCGCCGCAGACCGCTTCGGTGGAAAGTACACGCTGGTCGTTTCGCTGGTGTTGATGGTCATTTCGGTGTCGCTGCTGATCTTCGCGCAAAACCTCACGGTGTTCTTCCTGATCGGCGCGTTGGCGGGCTTTGCGCTCACGGGGGTTCAGGCGGTCAGCCGGACCATGGTCAGCCAGCTTTCGCCCGAAGGGCAGAGCGGCGAATTTTACGGTTTCTTCGCCGTGGCGGGGCGCAGCTCGTCCTTCCTTGGACCGACCATTTACGGCTGGCTGGCAGCCGAAGCGGCGCTGTATTTCGAAGCGCACGGGCAGCCCGTCCTGCAGGCAGAACAGTCGGGGGTGCGTGTGGGGGTGCTTTCCATTGTGTTCTTCCTGCTGATCGGTTTGTGTCTGCTGGTGACGCTGGTCAAAAACGTTCGACCGGCCGAAGCGCACGCGCATATCGGAGATTAACGAGGCATCATGACGGCTGCGACCTTGCCCGTATACCCGCGTCGGCAGGTGATTCGCGGGGTGCTCCGCGGTCTGATCCGTATGCTCCTGCCGCGATTTGCGGATGTGCAAATTACCGGACAGGAGAACTTTCCCCAGGAGGGTCCGCTGCTGGTGGTGGCGAACCATTTCAGCTTCCTCGATCCGGTGGCGGTGATCCACGCCACCCGGTATCCGCTGGAGTTTATTGGTGGATTCACCATGCCCAATGCTCCAAAAGTGGTCACGTGGATCCCGCGCGTATGGGGAATATTGCCTGTGCACCGCGGAACCGTCAGCCGTGAAGCGTTGACCGCCGCTGCCACCATTCTCAATCAGAACGGCGTGTTGGGTATCTTTCCTGAGGCGGGCTCATGGGCGAGCGTTCTTCGCCCGGCGCGTCCGGGCGCGGCGTTGTTGGCTTCGCGAACCCACGCGCGCGTACTGCCCATCGGCATTGACGGCGCCATCGATGTCTTTCCCCGTTTTCGCAAGGGCGAACGCGCGCAGCTCACCCTGCGCATTGGCAAACCTTTCGGACCCTTCTTTATCTCCGATCGCGGGGCTGCCAGCCGGGATCATCTGACGGAGATCGGGCATGAGATGATGCGAAACATTGCCGAACTGATTCCACCGGAACGGCGCGGCTCTTATTCCAACGATCCTGCGCTGCGTGAAGCCGCAAAAGCGGTGGAAGCCTATCCCTGGGCGGATCAAGCTGAGAATTAAACTTCCAATTCATAAGGAGGGGTATGCTTTCAGCATATGCTTCAGTCGTTCAGACCGATTTGAACCCCGGTGAGCGTTTGCTGTGGACCGGACAGCCGCGCCGGGGGATTGTTCTGCGCCCGTCGGATGCAATTCAGATCCCCTTCAGTTTTTTCTGGTGCGGTTTCGCCATTTTCTGGGAGGCTTCGGTGGTGTTCGGCGGGGGACCCATCTTTATGGCGCTTTTCGGTATCCCCTTTGTGTTGATCGGTTTGTATATGCTGGTGGGTCGCTTCTTTGTGGATGCTTTCCGCCGTCGTTCAGTCATCTATGCGTTGACTGATCAGCGCATCATGGTGTACTCGGGGGTGAATGTGCGCGAATTGAAATCGCTGAATCTGACCGCCTTGCCGGGCTTGCAGTTGTCTGAAAAGCGCGACGGCAGCGGCACCATCCTGTTCATGGACGGTCTGGCGGGGAGATTGGCGGGTTGGAGCGTGAACAGCGGTTCTCAGGGTTTGCCGGCGTTCGAGGGGATTGAGAATGTGCGCATGGTTTTCAATCTGGCGCAGGATGCCATGCGGCGTGCCCGTGAGGAAAGGGTCTGATGATTTATCCATACGGATGCGGTTGAGGAGGGTGTGAGCGATGGGAGCCAACCCGGAACGACGAAAAGATGCTTACGAAAAAGTGACGGGTGCTGCCCGTTATACGACCGATATTGCGGCAGATGCCTGGTGGGCGGTCGCGGTGCGCGCGCCGTATCATCACGCCCGCATTCTGGAGATTGACCCCGCCCGGGCGCTGACTCTGCCGGGTGTGAAGCGTGTGATCACCGCGGCGGATATCCCTGGCAACCGCTGCACCGGAGACCTGATGCCCGATCAACCCGTACTGGCGTGGGAAGAAGTGCGTCACTGGGGCGAACCGGTGGCGCTGGTGATCGCAGTCGATCGCGATGCTGCCTGCCGCGCGGCGGAGCAGGTATCGGTGCGTTACGAACCTCTTCCGGCGGTGTTTGACCCCGTGGAAGCGCTGAAACCCGACGCTCCGCTTGTCCATCCGAACGGCAATTTGCTGTCGCATTACGTCATCCATGAGGGCGACGCCGAAGATGCACTGTCGCAATCGGATGTGGTGCTGGAAGAGACGTTCTCTGTCCAGCGCATTTCTCCCGCTTATCTTGAGACCGAAAATTCGTTGGCGTTGTGGCAGGAAGAGGATACGCTGTTGATTTGGGCCAGCACGCAAAAACCTTATGCCGATCGTGATGCCGTGGCGGATGTGCTGGGTCTGCCCGTTGACCGGGTGCAGGTATGCTTGGGTGTGGTGGGCGGTGGATTTGGCGGCAAGGAAGATCCCACCCTGCCGGTACTGACCGGTCTGGCGGCGTGGTGCACAAAACATAATGTGCGCATGGTCAACACGCGTTCCGAATCGTTTTGGGCGCATCCCAAGCGCCATCCTGCGCAGATGCGTTACCGGGTCGGCGCGCGCAAAGACGGCACCCTCACCGCGGTGCATGCCACCATCTGGATGGATACCGGCGCCTACGCGTCGCTGGGACCGGCTGTGGGCGGGCTGCTCACGGAGGTTTCTGCGGGACCCTACCGTGTGCCGAATGCGCACCTTGAAACGTATGTCGTGTACACGCACAGCCCCAAGTCGGGCGCCGTGCGCGGATTCGGCACTCCGCAGGTGCATTTTGCCATGGAATCGATCATGGATATGCTGGCGCAGCGCCTGAAACTGGATCCGCTGGAAGTTCGCCGCCGCAATCTCATTCGCCCCGGCGACGCGCTGCCCAGCCGGGTGGTGATGAACAACTCCGCTGAAGCCCTGCCGGAGTGTCTGCGCCGTGCGGAACAGGCGGAACAATGCCTGCGGAGCATCCCCGCGGGAGCGGGCAAGCGCAGCGGGGTGGGGATGGCGCTGGCGATGCAGTCCATGGGATATGGCGCCAAGATCCCCGATGATTCCACCAACCGGCTGGAATGGCTGCCGGATGGACGGGTGCGGGTCTGCCTGGGCGCGTCTGATCTGGGGCAGGGGCTGGCGGCTGCGTCTGAATCGCTGGTGGCGCGGGCGCTCGATCTGCCGGATGATGCGGTGGTTGCCGCACTGCCGGATACCCATGTTGGCGCCGACGGCGGCGCCACCTGCGCCTCGCGCATGACCTATCTGGTGGGCAATTCGCTGCTGCTGGCATCCGATGGATTGAAGACGCAGCTCATGGCGCAGGCTTCGCTTGTGCTGCATCTGCCGCCGGAGCAGTTGAGCTACCGCCGCGGGCAGGTGATCTTGCCTGATGGGCGCGCCGTCTCTGCTGCGGAAATTGCCAGCCGCGCCGCCGATGAAGGCGAACCGCTGGCGGCGCAAGCCACCTTTTCCTTCCCTTATCCCGAAGAGACCACCCCCCAACACCTGCCGCCGGGTCTGGCGCACATGCTTTACTGCTTTGGCGCGCAGGTCATTCGCGTGGAGGTGGACGAAGAGACCGGGCAGGTGGCGGTGACCGACGTGGTGGCGGTGCATGATGTGGGTAAAGCCATTCATCCCACCGGCGTGCAGGGACAGATCGAAGGCGGCACCGCCATGGGCATTGGCTACGCCCTTTATGAAGACATGCCGCTCAAAGAGAACGGCGAGTGGGTGGATACGTTCGCCGAGTATTTGCTGCCCACCGCTGCCGATATGCCCCCGCAGATCGAAGAGACCATTCTGGAGATCCCCGAAGCCAGCGGACCCTACGGCGCGAAGGGTGTGGGTGAGATCGTCACCGTGCCGCAGGCGCCTGCCATCGCCAACGCTGTCTTCGACGCGGTGGGTGTGCGCGTTCATTCTTTGCCCATTCGCCCTGAAACCGTGCTCAACGCCATGAACGACCTGTCTGAATAAGGCGCGGTTTTTGGAATAGGTTTTTTTATGAGGGCATGCTGGTATTTTCAACATGCCCTCCCTGATCGAAAAAATCAACTTTCTGTACCCTTTTCTGCGCCGTCAGGATATACTTTACGGCAATAATCCTCAGTAAAAATCGCTACGGGTGTTTTGATTCCCGATGCCATCCCGGGTACGGCAGTTTCCCCGGTACCCTTGAACTTGATTACCAAAGGAGAAGGATGATCATGAGCAGTATTGTTTATTATGGATCCCCGCGCCAATCGCGATTGGAAGCCAGTGAAACGCTTCCCTGCAAGCTGGATCTGATCCTCGAAAAACTGCACCTGCGCGACCGCGTCAAAGGTGAAACCGTGGTGTTGAAGATGCACACCGGCAATAATGTGGGCTATTCCACCCTGCACCCGGTGTTCGTGCGCCGTGTTGTTCAGGCGATCAAAGACGGCGGCGGCAAGCCTTTCGTGGCGGATGTCGATTGGGATGTGCACGCCTCGGAAGAGCGCGGTTACACAACCGAAACCCTGGGCTGCCCCATCTATCCTGCCGGCGGACTCGATGACCGCTACT
>JBDKTF010000133.1:0-5434 GCA_039680295.1 Anaerolineaceae bacterium | reverse complement strand
TTGAACAACGGCACCCCACTGCCCAGCACCACCGGGTTGACCAACAGAGAAAATTCATCGATCAAACCATGCTGGATCAAAGTCGCCGAAAGGTCTGCGCTGCCAAAGATCAACAGGTCCTTTCCCGGCTGTGCTTTGAGATTTTTCACCATTTCCGCAGCATCGCCTTTCATCAATTGGGCATTTTCCCAATCCACCCTGTCCAGTGTTCGCGAAAAAACATATTTTGGAATGGTATTCATAAAATTTGCGATGATGCGATCATCCCGTCTGGCTTCCGGCGACGTCCAGTAACGCGCCATCACTTCATAGGTCAGCCTGCCGAATACCAATCCACCGGTTGACTCTAGCTGTGAAATGGCGTGATCGTTAAATTCCGCGTCCACATTGTGCCAATCAATCTCATGATGGATCCCTTCAAAGAAACCATCCAGCGTGATCAGATTGAACATGGCTAATTTTCTCATTCTCACCTTTCCAGAGAGTGAACAATATTAATTATTATTCTAACCAATATTATCCTATTTTCAAGTATGAAAATGATTAACCCCGGAATATCTCATCTCACAGCGAGAAAGATCAGGCAGCCCACGCCAGTCATAGTCCCCCAGGCAACCCCTCAACGGACGAATAACACCGTGCCCTTGGCATCGTCCCAGCGCATCCCGCGCAGGTCCTTCAGACGCGACAGGCGGCGTTCAAGGTCTTGCGGCGTCAGGTACAGTTCGCGCGAGGCGTTCCACTTCCAGGATTCGGCGGAGGTCATGCGCGTCCACTCCCCCAATTCAATATACTGCATTAATTTGCGGTCGGTCTCGTCCAGACCCGAATCGTCCTGTGCGGCGCGTCTCGAAAGCAGCGCTTCGATCTCCTGCCAGTCATACCCGGCGCAGCGCATCAGCGAAACGGGTTGCTCTGACAGATAGTGCAGCACTTCCAGCGGTTGGCTGTCGTCGAAACGCTCGAAGGTGGGCATCAACAGATCCAGCAGTTCCTGGCAGCCCTGGCGCAGCTCTTCGATCATTTCATCGGTTAATGCCGATGTATCGCTGGTCGCCAGATCGCCGTTGTTGTTGTTCAAAATTCCCAGCAGGTAGGTTTTTCGCCGCCACGGCACGATCTTTCCCACATGAATAACCCCGTACTGGCTGAGATCCACCGAGATCAGCAGCATCGCCAGAAAGAGAAAAGCCTTGGCGGTCACCGATGTGGCAGAGAGATCGGCGTCTGGAAAACGAAATTCAAGGTGGAAATCAGAACTGTCGCCCGTCTCATTAAAGCGAATGTTCTCGAGGTTGAAAAAATTCTGATGTTCCGGAACCACGTCGCTTTCTTTGAGCGCGCGTTGGATCTCGCTCATCCGCATATTCGCGGGCGAGTGGCGTACCATTTCGATATGGCTGGTGTAATTCTGACGGCGGCACAACGCCTGACGCGCTTCGCCGCCGCTGGTCAAAAAGCGCAGTTCAGGCGAATAGCGCCGCACCAGGTTCCACAGATTCGCCAGAACGATCTCCGGCACCGGTTCCGCCAGACCCGGTGTCAGCAGGTGAAAATGCAGCCCGCAGGTGGATCGGGCGCGCGCTCCCTGTTGAAGCAGCACGTTCATGATGGATAAGAGCTGCTTTTGCATGGAGCGAAAATGCGGCTGCCGCCCGATGATGCGAATTTCGATCCCGCAGTGCTCTTTCGAGACATCCAATACGCCGTTCACCCCCAATGAATTGAACGTGCCGCTGGGCGCAAGCTGGTCGTTCACCGCAGTTTCGAAGACCGGGCGTTCACACCCTTTGGGAGGTGCGACTTCCAATTCCATGCCAATTTTGGATACCTGGTACAGCATATCCTTCCAGTACTTGGCTTCATCCACCGGCAAAATATCGGTGCGGCGCAGAAAAATTGGATCCTTCATGGAATGTTCCCGGTTTCAGAATGACGACCAGCTTCGCAAGGGGTGAGTCATAAAAACGGGCGGACACACACTGGTCCGCCGCCGCAGAGGGATCATTCTCCTCCCTCAATCTACAGCCAGGCTCCCCTTTGAAAAATGGTGAATAATATCGGGAGCCTGGCAGTATACTGATCTAAAATCCGCCTCAAACGTTATTGCATTATCTGAATTTCGAGTGTGCAGGTCTGGGTGGCTTCGTCCCACTTGCGGCTGAGGAAACGGTTCTTCTTGCCCAGGCGCGAGCGCATGGCTGCCGCGGTGAGGTTGAACACAGGGCAATAGAAAGGCTGCACGCCCGCCTGATTCAACGCTTTTGTCCCTTCAATAAAGAAGCATTTCTCGCAGGCAAAGGTGATCTTGTCGCCATCGACGGTTGCCTTGCCAGATTTCATAATGTCCGATTCATCGGTCATCAGGCGAACGAGTTCCACCAGAATATGCTCGGGGCTTTCACCCTGAATTTCCAGACCCGATTCCTTTTCCAGACGGTCCAGCAAAATATCACCGATCGTGTTGGAAGTGGCAAACGATGCATCACCAAATAATTCCCACATACCATGAGCCAGTCCGTAAATGGTAACGGCTTCGATCTCTTCAGTCTTTTCCTTCTTCTGAATTTCAGTTGCCATAATCGTTTCCTCTATTAATATTGGTTTTTGATAAGAGAATTAGCGGGGAATTGCATCCCACAACTGCTCAGAGTAATCTTTCAGCATCATGCGCACCACACCCAGCGGCGCATCCTTCGCCAGACCGATAATGGCAAAGTACGAACCATCGCCCAGCATGTGCATCAAAGATGCGGCATTGTTCAGCGTGATCAGATTATCTTCGACTTCGCCCAGATCCAGTTTATCGGCGACTTTGCTGGCAAGCCTTGCGACCAGGCTAAAACGGGCAGAAATCGCAGAGGTATCGACATTCACATAGTGCGCATCGGCAATGGAGAGACCATCGGAGCCCACGATTTCAATGTAATGTACGTCGGCACCCAGTTCGTTATGGATATCTTGAATGATTTGATCAAGTTTAGACATTCCGACATTCCTTATTTATTGTGTCAGTCCACGGATTAGCGCGGCATCACCTTGGAAATGCGATCGGCATAAATGCCGCTCATCAGACGCAAATTGCCCAGAACAGCGGTTCGGCGGTCGGCAATGATCCCAATAAAGTGCTTTTTATCGGGCAAGTGATGCATCAAAACGTAAGCATTCTTGGTGGTAAGCAGGTTATCCTGCATCACAAAGCTGCTGTCCACTTTGGAGACGGATGTATCCACCAGTTTCAGCAGCAGGGTCATCTGAGCGCTGGCGGAATCAATATCCAGCTTTTCCTGGGTGTAGGATGCGATTGTCAATGCATCCATGCCAACTATGGCGCTGGCAACATGACCGGTAATTTCGTTGCCCATTTCCTTTAATATTTCTTCAATCTTTTGTGCCATCGTATCAAGTCCTGTATCCAGAGGTTGAGTAAAATTAAGGTCGGGTTCAATGGATTGTTCATCCATCAGGCGCGCGCCTTCCAGCAATATCCCCGACCAATTTTGCGTGATCGAATTTTCCGGCGAAGTGATCCCCGCCTCCAATAGAAAATCCCCGTCTTCCCAACGAATAATCTGATAGACTGCCTCCTCTCCCTGTTCTCTGCCGCAAGCCGCATGGGTCATGTTGCCGCCCTGGAAGAAAACCACAGCCGTTTCGTTGTTATGCTTCAGCGTCAGCCGGGCAGTCTTTTGCTCCATGCAGTTGTGTTGAATAAGATCAATCACTGTCATATCATTTAAAGAGCCTTGCATCGGTGCCCTCTCACTTCCAATGTTTTGACCAAACACGGCTGATTTCGTTGATGGCGTGCGCCGTAATTCGTCGATAACTTTGCTGCCGACTTGCCATTAATACCGCCAGAATGAGATCATGCTGATTGGCGGTAAAAGACCGGCAAATCAGCAAATGACCATCTGTATCCACAATGCTGATTTCTTCAGCCTGGGCAATTCCCATCCGTTTTTCATTTTGGGTGATGATCTTTTTCACCAGCGCCACTGTCGCCGATTGACGCTCGGGATCGAAACCTTCACGGGCGGCAAAGACGATGGGCAAACCGTTCAGATCGGTAACCACAGAAACAAGGAAATTCCCTGTCTGATTCATATCCTCAACAATTTTTGTCAGGGTATCCGTAGCCGAAATTGCTTCTTGAGTCATGTTGTCATTCATCCGGTCAATCAGAAAATAAAGGTTTATCGGGCGATAAAGTTGATTGGCACCGCTACGGATCAGATATCGACCGCCTGCTGTATTTTTTCGATCGTCTGGCTCATGATGCGGCGGTAAGATTGATCTTTGCCGGGGATCAGGAATGCCAGCACCATTTCAATCCCCTTGGTAAAAAATGGGCGGCAAACAAACCGGTTGCCTGCGGTATCAAAAAGGGTAAATTCAGTGGTGGGCAAAATCCCCAATTGATCGCTTGCCTGATTCGTCACTCGTTGAATGAGCCCGACCAATGCGCCGTGCATTTCAGGGTTTTGTCCGCCGGTGGCTGCCGAAGCGATGGTAAACCCCTCACGATCGGTAACGACAGATGCCAGGAATTTGCCTTTCTCATTTGTATCAGCCAGGATTTTCGCGATGACTGTGGAATCCATTCTATTTATCCTTCCTCAAACTCGAGTTTCAACCGCTCGCACTTGAATGGAACGGATGGTTTCTGCGCAAATCATCTTCACCGTTTCCAACACCCCTTTTCCGTGCAAAGCCATCGCGCTGACCATGGGATATTCACCGGCTTTCAGGTATCCGCGCATCTCATCAGGTGAGACGGCGTTGGTTGCGTCCTGCTTATTCAATTGAATAATGATGGGGGTATTCCCGGGTAACTGCTGTTCGCGTATGTGCATGTGCAAATCGCACCACGATTCGATATTATCCAGGGTGCGTTCGCGCATGGAATCCGCCACAAAGACAATGCCGTCGGCGCCTTTCAGTACCACCTTACGGCTTGCCTGATAATACGACTGCCCCGGCACCGTGTAGAGCTGAATGACCGGGATCAGTCCGCTGATCCGACCCAATTCCAACTGGAGAAAATCAAAAAACAGGGTTCGATCTTCAGCTGTCCGCAAAGACACCAGATTGGAACGGCGAAATGGATCGGTATGCGCATGAATGTATTCAAGATTGGTGGTTTTACCGCTTAATGCCGGACCGTAATATACGATCTTCAGATTGAGATGTCGCTTCTTATAATCGATAATCATTTCGGGACCTCTTCAACGAATAATAAGAAAAGCTTACATGCGCCAGAGATCCTCCAGACTCTTGCTGATCTGGTCTGTAAAATCGGTCTGATCGATCTCCAATCCAGGGGTCGCGGCAACATCCTCAGCAGGGGCGTCTGCGATCTGCGAAATCAATTCAGCGGCACGGCGAATAACCACGCGCGTCCAACCCAGCGGCACCGTTGAAGAGACCTTGA
>JBDKTF010000245.1:0-1618 GCA_039680295.1 Anaerolineaceae bacterium | reverse complement strand
CGGTTCAAAAAAAATTGAGCAGATGGGCTTCTCTAAGCCGATTTTCGTACCACCAGTTCCACGGGGATGGTCACATTCGTGACCACACCGGTCTGGATATACTGGATCAAATTCTGAGCCAGCAGCTTCCCCGCGAAAGGAATGTTCTGCCGCACCGTGGTCAGCGGCAGGTTGTTAAAGTTCGCGATCGAAAGGTCATCATAACCGACGACTGCGATATCTTCTGGAACCCGTTTACCGCAGTTCTGGATGACATTGATCGCCCCAATCGCCATCAAATCACTGTTGACAAAGACAGCATCGAGGTCAGGAGATTGCTCCAGCAGACGCTGCATGGCGGTGCTTCCAGAAGTATGCGAGTAATCGCCGTGGGCAACCCGGTTGGGGTCCACATTGGAACCCGCGGCTTGCAGCGCAGTTTCATACCCCTTGAAACGATACTGCACCTCAAGATCGTCAGGCGGACCGCCGAGAAAGGCAATGCGCTGGCGTCCAATCTGGATCAGGTGCTCTGTCGCCAGTCTTCCGCCGGTGATATTGTCTCCGTTGACCGAGCAGCAGTTGTATTGCAGTTGCGGCACACCCCAGACGATGAAAGGGGCGTTCATTTCTACCAGCGCTTTAATATGCGTCTGCTTGCGGTTGGAGGTCAGCAGGATGAAGCCATCCACACGACCGCTGTCCAGATATTGATGCGCCCAGTCTGTGTCGCGCGGGTCCACATGCACGATGAGAAGATCATAGCCGAGCGCGTACAGCGCGTGACTGATGCCGCCCATCACTTCCAGGCTAAACAGATCTTCCATCGAGTAATTTTCCGCATGGTAGGCATGGGTAACCATTGCGATGGTGTGGCTCTGCCGCAGGCTGAGATTGCGCGCGGGGGTGTTGATGCAGAAATGATGTTCCCGCGCAATGGCTTGAATCCGTTCTTTGGTCTCCTGCCTGATCAGGGGACTGTTGTTTAACGACCTGGAGACCGTCGATTTCGAGACGTTCGCCAACCGTGCAATATCTTCGATCGTCATGCTGGTCTTTTTGGTCATCATCCCTTTTTATCCTTGCAACCGGTTGCATTATAGCATTGAGTAAACCGCATGTCAATACACTCAAACGAATTCCCAGGCGCGGCTCGAACGGCGCCTTCCTTTAACGGCAATTATTGACAGATGAAAACGGCGAGTCGTATACTTGCACCGTTTGGACGAGTCGATGCCTCTGACTCTCCACATAATCCATTCCCAGGAAACGTCCCCGGTCATGCCTGTCAACCTCCCCACCTCTGCCTGCCCTCCCGCCCTGGAAGCCGATCCGTCCTGTTCACCGTTTCCTTCGTGTGCGTCATGAAACTGATGAGCCCGCAAAAATCCCTGTTCACTTCCCCCTTCTGGCAAACACGTGTGCCGCTTTGGAAGCGTGCCGGCGCCCAAATTATCGGGGTGTCGTTCTTTTACATCCTGATGGAATGGATTTTCTTCGTCACCAAATCATCCTTCATGGATACGCTGCGGTTCAGCGAGAAGGTCCGCCTTCTCCTGATCACCGGATGCGCGGTGACGCTGATTGCGCTGCTGACCCTGCCGGTGATTTTTTTGTTGGAAGCCGCGCTGTCTCCGTT
>JBDKTF010000404.1:0-3020 GCA_039680295.1 Anaerolineaceae bacterium | reverse complement strand
GTTGGCGGCGCTGGCGCTGCGCGCGGCAGGCGCATTTTTGATCGTGGCTGACCCGCTTCAGCCGGTGGATGCGGTGGCGGTTTTGAGCGGCGGCAGCCCGGAACGGAGTCAAACGGCTGCGGGATATTTCCGGTCGCAGGAGGCGGAGATTTTTATCATCACTGATACCGGCGAACGGATTCCCACCGTTCCACAGAGCGTGGCGCAAATGGCGGTCAGCGCGGCGGAAGATGAAGGGGTGCCGGGCGGGAAGATTGCGGTTACGGAGGGAGATGCCGCCAGCACTGCGGACGAAGCCGATGCGGTGCGTGAAGCGCTGATCCAGCGGAACAAAAAATCAGTGCTGGTGGTGACCGATCCCTACCATACCCGCCGCACTCGCATGATCTTCCGCAGGGAGTTTCGCGGGTCGGGAATTGAGGTCATTGTGCGACCGGTTTCGGGCAGCGATTACCGTTCAGACCGCTGGTGGACGTCGGCGGAAGGCTGGAGGCAGACCTTGCAGGAATACTTCAAGATGGCAATGTATCTGATGGGCATCCGGCGCTGACCGGAATGCAAACAGGGTATTAATGGAATAGAGCCGCGCAATGCGGCTCTATTTTATCGAAACGGTTGAGATTTACTCTTCGACGGCTACAACGCTGGCAGCCTGTAAACCTTTGGGACCCTCTTCGATCGAGAATTCCACTTTCTGACCTTCCTTCAACCGGCGATAGCCGTCCATCTGAATGGCAGAAAAATGGACGAATACATCTTCACCACCATCACGACCAATGAAGCCGTAGCCCTTGGTGGCATTGAACCATTTGACGGTCCCAGTAAAACGATCAGCCATACTTCTTTCTCCTGCAAAAAAATGATTACCGGCGGAGGGATTGACAAATTCAGAAACCGCGTCCCTGATTTGAGCGCCAAGCCATGCCGCGAAACGTCCCCAAGTTTATCCCCGCTTCAGGGGTGTGTCAAGATATGCGCATTGATGGTTTGTCCTCTTTGGCGGATGACGATTTTCCTGAATTCTTGTGACGACGATGTGCCAACCACAGGCAGACGGGGCTATAATTAAATGTATGAAACGGAAACCCCGTCTGGTATTTCTTCCGCTGATTCTCTTCCCGCTGGTGGCAATGCTGGTGTTTCAGATTTCACCGGTAACCAACAGCGTGAGGGAGGAGATTGCCGCCAGCCTGCAGGCGCTGGAGGACGGTCAACCGCGCATTGCCGCCGTTGCGGCTGAAAAGGCAGCCAAACAGGTACCATGGCGGGGGGATCTGTGGGCATCGGCAGGCAGGTATGCGCTGGCGTCGAATGACGCCGGGCGCGCCTTGAAGGATTTCGAACAGGCACAGAAGCGGGGCAACCTGGACAGCCAATCACTGGTGGAAATGGGAGATGCCTATTGGGCGCTGAACCAGAAGGAAGAGGCGGTGCAGGCATGGCAGCAGGCGGTTGAACAGGGGTACATTCGGGCGGATTTGTACAACCGACTGGCGACGGCATATGAGGAACAGGGAAATCTGGAAGCGGCGCGAACCGCGTGGCAGCGCAGCGTCGATCTGAATCCGAAGGCGGCGGATGCGCGCTACCGGCTGGGTCTGTTGACGGCGATCAATGATCCGGAAGCGGGGCTGACGTTTTTGCTGCAGGCAGCGCGGGATGATCCGGCATTGTCTGTGAAGGTGCGCAGTCTGCAAACCGATATCAATGCCGGTTTGCTCGAAGGAAATCCGGCTTATACCCTGGTGACGACAGGACGCGGATTGGGACAGATTGGCGAGTGGCAGCTTGCCGCAGCAGCGTTTGAAACGGCGACCCAGCAATCGCCAGCGTATGCTGACGCATGGGCATATTACGGCGCGGCGCTGGAACAGACTGGCACAGATGGGCTTCCTGCGCTCGAAAAAGCCGTTACATTGGATGCAAAATCGGTTTCTGCGCAGGCGCTGATGGCGGTCTACTGGCAGAATCATAAAGATTACGACAAAGCGCTGGTGTATTTGCAGGCATTGGCGGAACAACAACCAGAAAATTCGACCTGGCAGATTGAAATCGGGCGGACGGTGGCGGAACAGGGAGAGATTTCATCGGCGCTCCCTTACTTCGAACAGGCGGTGACGCTCGACCCGAAATCAGTGACTCCCCGACAGGCGTTGATCACCTTCTGCCTGCAGTATGACTTTATGGTCAGCACGAAGGCGCTGCCTGCGGTGCGTGAACTGGTGAGCCAGGAACCCCATGACGCAACGTCATTGGACCTGGGCGGGCAGGTTTATTTTGCGCTGGGCGACACCTCAACGGCGCGCCGGTTTATTCAACGGGCGTTGGAGGAGGAACCGAATTTTTACCTGGCGCACCTGCATCTGGGCGTGGTGCTGCTGGCAGAGGGAGACCGGAAGGGGGCATACAGTCATCTGATGATGGCAGCCGACCCGGGTGCGGATGAAGCAGTTCGCACTGCGGCGCTGAGAGTGATCCAGCAGCAATACCGGTAGAGATCGCCCCACAGATGTGCTAAAATTCACCCTGATTCTGAGCCAATTTGTCTGAAAGGATGAAAGCCCCAATGAAGAGAACCGCGGCTGCATGGATTGGCATTCTTCTGGTGAGCGCAGCGACGTTGGCGTGTTCATTTTCCAACCGGTTGGTTTCGCGGATTGTGCCAGACACCGGGACGGATATCCTCTTTCAGGATGATTTTTCAGATTCGCAGAGCGGATGGACGACCCGGCTGGATGAGAATCTGCGAGCAGAATACCGCGGCGGGAGCTTTCATTTCTTTGTTAATGAAGCGCAGATGGGGCTTGGGTCCACGCCGGAATTGAATTTCACGGATGTGCGCGTGAACGTGGATGCCTTCAAGTCGGGCGGACCGGACGACAACCAGTTCGGTGTGATCTGCCGGTATGTCGATGAAAAGAATTTTTATGCGCTGCTCATTTCCAGCGACGGGTATTACGGCATCACCCGGGTGATGGATGGAGAAGCGCAATTGTTGGGCAGGGACCAGATGGAGATCA
>JBDKTF010000330.1:0-12871 GCA_039680295.1 Anaerolineaceae bacterium | reverse complement strand
CAGAGCTAAACGCGCTGCGCGGCGTTTCCCAACCGCCGCCGCATATCGACGATGTGTGGCATCATACCATGGCAACGGTTCGCCAGTTGGAAAAAGTCTACGGTGTGCTGGCGCAAGGATATGATCCCGAAAACAATGCTGACCTGACCAGCGGCATGATGTCGCTGCGGCTGGGACGCTACCGGGAGCAGTTTGCCGGACATCTGGGAATTCCGGTCAATTCCAATCGAAAGCGATTATCGCTACTCAAACTGGCAGCTCTGCTGCATGATATCGCCAAGCCGGTCTGTCTGAAGCCGGATGCCACCGGGCGTATACGCGCTTTGGGGCATGAGCAAACTGGAGCCGAATGGGCGGCTCATCGAGCGCGGGCGCTGGAATTGAGCAATGATGAAGCCAACTGGCTTTTCCGGGTGGTACGCCAGCACATGCGCATTCATCTGCTGGCGCAAACCGGTGAAGAGCCTTCGCGTAAAGCCATCTATCATTATTTCCGCGACTGCAATGATGCTGGCGTGGATATCTGCCTGCTCTCGCTGGCGGATACCCTGGCGACGTATGGTCCGGGATTGCCCGTGGATGTATTTCAGGCTGAGTTGAATGTATGCCGGGCGATTTTGGAAGCCTGGTGGGAGAAACCGGAAGAAAGCGTCAATCCTCCGATTCTGGTGACCGGGGAGGATCTGATGAAAGAATTTGGGATCTCCGAAGGTCCCCTGATAGGCAGGCTGCTGACTGCGATCCGCGAGGCGCAGGCGCAGGGAGCGGTGAAGAGCCGCAAAGAGGCATTTTCACTGGCGCGGCAGATGATCGCTGCGGATGAGAAGGGAGGCTGAGAACATGCGTTTTTCAATCTCTGATATCGTCATGGAAGTGGAAATCCACGCGTTGGGGACCCCATTGGTGCTGCTGCATGGATTTCCCATGAACCACACCCTCTGGGAGCCGGTCGTTCCCCATTTATTCCCCAATATTCAGGTCATTCTGCCCGATCTGCGCGGTCAGGGCAAGACCAGCGCGCCGGAAGGCGTTTATACGATGGGGCGCATGGCGCAGGATATTGTTGAATTGCTGGACGCGCTCAAAATCAACACCGCCGTTGTGGCAGGACATTCGATGGGCGGATATGTGGCTTTGCGATTCGCGCATGATCACCCCGACCGGCTGTCTGGATTGGGACTGATAGCCACCCAGGCGCAGCCTGACAGCCCGGAGCGGAAACAAAATCGAATGGAAATTGCCGATCGAGTGGTGAAAGAGGGTGTTCAATCGCTGGCGGATTCGATGGCGCCCAATTTGACGGTAAAACCGGAGTGGGTCGAACCGCTGCGAAAAATGATTCTGGCGACGGCGCCCATCGGCGTTTCTGGCGCACAGCGCGGCATGGCGAACCGTGAGGATGCGCGAAGTTGGCTGCCCGATTTTAAAGTGCCGGTGACGGTCATTGCTCCCACCGCCGACACGGTCATCTCTCCGGCGCGGTCATTGGAAATGCAGTCATTGATCCCGGGGGCAGAACTGGTGCAGGTCCCCGGAGCCGGTCACTGCCCCATGCTTGAATATCCGAGGATTGTCGGTGAGGCATTGGTAGGATTGGTACGGCGGGCAGAAAAGTTTCCTGAAAGTGCGGCATAACGATCAGACGAAGAAAATCCCAGGGTTCGATTTCAATCCTGGGATTTTCTTTGATTGGCGCAGGTTATGGGTAAAGGACGTTCAATACCGGTTCGTAGAAGCAGCGACAACCCTTCCCGTGCGAACAGCCTTCATGGGGTAAACGCGGCGTCTGGTCGATTTCATACGTTCCCTGGGCGGCGCGGCAGGTGGGGCAGCAGTCGTCATAAACAGAAACACGGATATGGGATACCCGCGGATTTTCTTTGAAATGCTTCAGAGTGACCGCAGTGGTTGAATATTCGCGAAGATCTGCCCGGCAGTTGGCGCAATACAATGCATCGTCGGGAGATTGAACATTACAACGGCTACAGGTTTGCATGCGGTTTTCTCCTTGAGAATTTGCTCCATTTTACAGCGGAACGGAGCGAAATTCCAGAAGTTAAACCGACAGCGGCGCGGTTTTAATCGTCATGCCGGTCTGAGCGCGGCGTACCAGGTTGTTGAGATGCGCCGCCAACATGCCGCTGGCAACGGGTTTGATCAGATAATCATCGGCGCCAGAATCCAACGCTCGGGCTACCATGTCTGGATTGTCCAACGCCGAGAGAATCAGAATTGGCAAACGACTGAATTCACGAATGGATTTGCAAACCTGCCAGCCATCCATTTCGGGCATCATCAGATCAAGAATCACCACATCGGGTGCGTATTTTTTAACCTGTTCGATCCCATCCATGCCGGAATTGGCTGTGTAGATGATGGAAGCAGCCGGTTTGAGCAGGAGTTTGATCAGCTCAGTTGTCGCCGGGTCATCATCAATTACCAATATTCTCATATAGCCTCCGTCGATGGTCTATTGGCGAGCGTGTATTCTATTATGCTTTATCTTGTTATGAATAAACCTTGCAAACGGTTTACAGATCAATACAGAAGGAAAGTTGTCCGATCAACATGTGATTTCTTTCCTGATTGGTGTCTTTATGGTAGAATCTTACACTTGAAAGCTTCTCTACAAAATTTGCTTCTGGTGACAGGAGCTTATTATCCATCCTCATGATGTTCACTAGATTAGGAGGAACACAAGCATGGCAAGCAAGAAGTGGGTTTATATATTTGATGAGGTCGATCAGGCGGAAGCCTACGTCGGCGGTGATTGGGAAAAAGTCCGTGGTCTGCTCGGCGGCAAAGGGGCAAATCTGGCGGAAATGAATCGAATCGGTGTGCCGGTGCCCCCCGGTTTCACCATGTCGACTGAAGCATGTAATTATTATTCTGCAAACGGCAAATTCCCTGAAGGAATGTGGGATCAGGCGCTGGCAGCGTTAAAAATTGTCGAGCAAAAAGCGGGAAAGAAATTTGGCGATCCCAAGAATCCTCTGCTGGTTTCCTGCCGTTCTGGCGCGAAATTCTCCATGCCCGGCATGATGGATACCGTGCTCAACATCGGTCTGAACGATGAGACCGCCAAGGGTATGGTTAAGCTGACCCAAAATGAACGGTTTGTGTATGACTCATACCGCCGTCTGGTTCAGATGTTTGGATCGGTGGTTCTGGGCATTTCTGACGAAGCCTTTGAAGATCCGTTGACTGAATATAAGAGCAAAAAAGGCGTCAAGAGTGACACAGATTTGACCGCCGAGGATTGGAAGATCCTGACAGATGAATTCAAATCAGTGGTTCGCATTGAAAAAGGTTTCGACTTCCCGCAGGATCCGCTGGAACAGATGCGTCTGGCGACCGAAGCCGTGTTCAATTCCTGGAACGGCAAGCGCGCAGTGGATTACCGCCGCGCCACCAACATCCCCGACGATCTGGGCACCGCGGTCAACATCGTAACCATGGTCTTCGGCAACATGGGCGACGATTCGGGTACCGGTGTGGCATTCACCCGCGATCCCCAGACCGGTGAAAACAAAATGTTCGGCGAATATTTGCTGAATGCGCAGGGTGAAGACGTTGTGGCGGGCATCCGCAACACCGATAAGATCGAAACCCTGAAGGGCAAGCTCCCCGAAGCTTACAACATGTTCATGGACATCACCGCCAAGCTCGAAAAGCATTATCACGATATGCAGGATGTTGAATTCACCATCGAACATGGTCGCCTGTGGATGCTCCAAACCCGTAACGGCAAACGCACCGCCCGGTCCGCAGTGAAAATCGCTGTGGATATGGCGAACGAAGGCTTGATTTCCAAGGATGAAGCTGTTTTCCGCGTCACGCCTGAACAGGTGGATACGCTGCTTCACCCCCAGTTCGATACCGCCACCAAAGCCGCCGCCAAAAAGGAAGGTCGCTTCTTTGCCAAAGGCGTGAACGCTTCCCCGGGCGCCGCGGTGGGTCAGATTTATTTCGACGCTGACCTGACTGAACGGATGGCGAAGGAAGAAAAGCAGCAGACCATCATGGTCCGCCCCTTCACCAAACCGGATGACGTGCACGGTATGCTCGCCGCTCAGGGTATTCTGACCTCTGAAGGCGGGGCAACCTCACACGCCGCAGTTGTGGCGCGCCAGTTCGGCGTTCCCTGCGTGGTGGGCGCTTCCTCCATCAAGATCGATATGGACAAGCGCACCATGGTCGTGGGCAACGTGGAAGTGAAGGAAGGCGAATGGATTTCGGTGGACGGTACCTCGGGTGAAGTTTACCTGGGCAAACTGAATCTGACTGCTCCTTCGCTGGAAGAACAGACGGATCTGCTGACCCTGCTCACCTGGGCAGATGAAATTTGCGCCCGCCCCGATGTCCGCACGCTTTCAAACGGCGAAAAAACCCGCGGTTTGCAGGTCTGGGCGAACTCGGACTATCCGAAAGATGCCCGCCGCGCCCGCTCTTACGGCGCCAAGGGTATTGGTCTGTGCCGCACCGAGCACATGTTCTTCGAGCCCGAACGTCTGCCGATCGTTCAGCGCATGATTCTGGCAACCAATTCTGCTGACCGCACCGCAGCACTCGATGAACTGCTGCCCTACCAGCGCAGCGACTTCGCCGGTCTGTTCGAGGCGATGGACGGTCTCCCCGTCATCATTCGCCTGATCGATCCGCCGCTGCACTAGTTCCTGCCTTCCGCAGAATCACTGCAAGAACAGATCATCACCAAGCGTGTTGCCGAATCGGCGAACTACATTCTTGGCAAGGGTGAGAGCAAGGAAATTCAGAATCTCGAATACCTGCTCAAAGCGGTCGAATCCATGCACGAATCCAACCCCATGATGGGTCTGCGCGGCGTCCGCCTTTCCATTCACATGCCTGAAATCGTCGAAATGCAGGTACGCGCGATCTTCGAAGCTGCCGCTGACGAATCCAAGAAGGGCATCGTGGTCAAACCTGAGGTCATGATCCCGCTGACCGGAACGATCAAGGAACTGGAATGGATTCAGCCGCGCCTCGTGCGCATCGCCAAGGATGTGATGACCGAGAAGGGTGTGAGCTTCTCTTACAAGTTCGGCACCATGATCGAAATTCCGCGCGCCGCAGTCACTGCCGCTGAGATCGCTGGCATTGCCGAGTTCTTCTCCTTCGGTACCAACGATCTGACCCAGATGACCTTCGGTTACAGCCGCGACGACGCCGAACGCAACTTCCTGGTGGAATACGTTGCGGAAGGCATTCTGCCCAAGAACCCCTTCCAGACCCTGGACCGCGATGGCGTGGGTCGTTTGATGCGCATGGCAGTGGAAGATGGTCGCAAGACCCGCCCGTCTCTCGAAGTGGGTATCTGCGGTGAGCACGGCGGCGATCCCTCCTCGATTGAATTCTGCCATATGGTTGGCAATAACTACGTGAGCTGCTCGCCCTTCCGCGTGCCCATAGCGCGCCTGGCGGCTGCTCATGCTGCCCTCAAGTTCTCGGCTGGCAAGGAAAACACTGATCTCTAAACCAGCACGGCTCTGAAACACAAATACCCGGTGGGAATTACCCGCCGGGTATTTTTTTGTTAACCGCGACATGCTATGATGAGAAAGGATTCACCGGCGGGTGGTTCCGATTTCATATCTATTTCTTACACAAGTTAATCATACTTTATTTATCTTATTAGGAAAATATTGTTATAATCATATTGCAAGGTTGATAAAAACAGGTTCGGCTAACCGAAAACGGAAGATCTGAATTTGAGGAATACCGAAATGAACAAGAAAGAGTACCTGGATATCTATAAACAAATGGTTCTGATCCGGCGCATGGAAGAAAGCGCGGCGGAGCTGTATCAACAGGGTAAAATTGGCGGCTTCCTGCATCTGTACATCGGTCAGGAGGCAGTTTCCACCGGGCTGATCTCGGCGCGCCAGCCGCAGGATCGAGTAATCACTGCCTACCGCGATCACGGTGTGGCGCTCAATAGTGGATTGGATCCCAAAAATATCATTGCAGAGCTGCTGGGGAAAGCCACCGGAGTATCAAAAGGAAAGGGCGGTTCCATGCACATGGCAGACGTAACCCGAAATTATTGGGGCGGACATGCCATTGTGGGCGCACACCTGCCGCTGGCATCTGGATTGGCGTTGGGAGACAAATATGCCGGGAATCATGCCGTCACCATCTGCCTGTTCGGAGACGGCTCGACCAATATCGGAGCATTTCATGAGGCATTGAACCTTTCAAAGGTATGGGATCTTCCGGTCTTGTGGGTGTGCGAGAACAACCAGTACGGCATGGGTACCGCTGTGGACCGGGCATCGGCGGTCTCTGAAATCCGGCAGAAGGCGGAAGGATATGGCATTCCGAATTCGCGCGTGGATGGCATGGACGTGATGGCGGTGCGGGAGGCTGCCGGTGAAATTCTTGCAAAAGTCCGGGATGGCAGTGGACCGTATTTTCTCGAGGCGATGACTTATCGTTTCCGCGGGCACTCCATGGGCGATCCGGAACGTTACCGCAAATCTGACGAAGTTCACCGCTGGCAGGAGAATGACCCCATTGGCATTTTTCGCCGTTATCTGGTGGACAAAAAGATCGCCGCGGAGTCTGATCTGGATGATCTGGACGCGCAGGCAGAAACTGAAATTGCCGCCGCGGTGGCATTTGCCGAATCCAGCCCGGAACCGGCGCCCGAAGAACTGTTCACGGATGTTTATGTGGAACCTTAAGGGAAGAAGGTGAACGATGGCACGAATCACCATGCGTGAAGCCATCTCCCAGGCTTTATGGGAGGAAATGGAAAAGGATCCCAAGGTATTTATCATGGGAGAGGAAGTGGGCGTGTGGGGTGGAACCTACGCTGTAACCAAGGGATTTTATGATCATTTTGGGCCCGAACGGGTGCGCGATACCCCCATCGCTGAAACTGCAATCGTGGGCGCCGCCATCGGCGCCGCTTTGACAGGTTTACGCCCGGTGGCGGAACTGATGACGATCAATTTCGCATTTGTCGCCATGGATCAGATCGTCAATCAGGCGGCAAAACTGCATTATATGTTCGGGGGGCAGATGGTGCTGCCGCTGGTCATTCGAACCGTGGGCGGCGGCGGACGCCAGCTTGGCGCCACCCATTCGCAGACCCCAGATGTCATTTTTGCCCATTTTCCGGGCTTGAAGGTGGTGGCGCCCGGAACCCCGGCAGACGCCAAAGGTCTGCTCAAGAGCGCCATTCGCAGCCAGGACCCGGTGTTGTTCATTGAACACGCCACATTGTATCAAACGCGCGGCGAAGTGCCTGATGGCGATTACGTGGTTCCCATCGGAAAATCTACAATACAGCGTCCGGGCAGGGATGTGACCATCGTGACCTACAGCAAGATGCTGGAAACATCCATGAAGGCGGCGGAGACGCTGGCAAAGGAAGGCATCGAAGCGGAGATTGTCGATCTGCGCACGCTGCGCCCGCTGGATATGGCGCCGGTGATCGAATCGTTCAAGAAAACCAACCGGGCGGTGATTGTGGACGAAGGCTGGAAATCCTATGGGGTGGGCGCAGAGATCTCTGCCCGTATTTATGAAGATGCGTTCGATTACGTGGATGCACCCATCCGCCGCGTGGCGCAAACGGAAGTGCCGCTGCCGTACAACCGGACACTGGAGCAAATGGCGCTGCCGCAGGTGGAAGATGTGGTGCGGGCGGTAAAGGAGGTGTTGTGATGGCAGAAACGATTGCAATGCCCAAACTGGGCTTTGACATGGCTGAAGGAACATTGATCCGTTGGGTCAAGGCGGAAGATGAAGCCGTAACCAAAGGCGAAGTGCTGGCGGAAATTGAAACCGATAAAGCGACCGTGGAAGTCGAATCATTCTTTACCGGAACGGTGCTGCGCCATCTGGTGGAAGAGGGAGCCGTGGTGCCGGTGGGCACGCCGATTGCGGTCATCGGCGAACCCGGAGAAAAAGTGGATATTGCGGCTTCAACGCCTGCAGCAGAAACACCGGCTCCGTCGGCGGTTGAACCGGCGGCGCCGTCTCAAATTTCCGTTCCTGCCATCGAAGAAGCGCCTCTTGCCGCCGCAGAAGGCAGGCTGAAAGCCTCCCCTCTGGCGCGCCGGGTCGCAGCGGAACACGGCGTTGATTTGAAGTCACTGCGCGGAACGGGACCAGGCGGTCGGATTGTGCGCGAAGACGTGGAGCACGCTGTCTCCGCGCCGCAGCCCATGGCAGCAGTTCCATCCATGCCAACCCCAATTTCGACGCCTGCCGGAGCGCCCGAACAGGCGCCTGCCGACCAGAAGGTTCCAGTGGACCGGCTGCGCGCCGCCATTGGACGCCGCATGGTTGAATCCAGCCAGCAGGTGCCGCATTTCTATGTGACACATGAATACGACGTGGAAGCTTTGCTGACGATGCGCAAGCAGGTCAATGAAACCCTGCCGGAAGAAGAGAAACTGTCCGTCAATGATTTCATTGTCAAGGGCGCGGCGCTGACACTGCGGGAATTCCCCAATTTGAATGCTTCACTGACGGGCGGAGAGATCGTCCGGCACGGCGCTGTGAACATCGGAGTGGCGGTGTCTGTTCCCGGCGGTTTGCTCACGGTTGTTTCGCGCAACAGCGATCAGAAACCGATGCGGCAGCTCTCCCGGGAGATTCGGGAGATGGTGGCGCGGGCGCGCGCCGGGAAGGTTCGTCCGGAGGATATCGAAGGTTCCACGTTTTCCATCAGCAATCTGGGGATGTACGGCGTGGATGAATTTACCGCGATCATCAACCCACCCGAAGCCGCCATTCTGGCGGTTGGTTCTGCGCGTCAGGTTCCCGTGGCGGTCAATGGGGAACTGAAAGTGGGGATGCGCATGAAAGCCACCCTTTCGGCAGACCACCGTGTGACCGACGGTGCAGAAGCCGCTCAATTTTTGCAGGGGCTGGCAAAATACCTTGAACATCCGCTGCTTCTGTTGATTTGAAATCGCGGATAAATTTGCGCCTCCTGGGACATCCAAACCAGGGGGCGTTTTATTGATGAAGCGTTTCTTCTTCAGAGTCAGTTGGCAGAACGGTTGTAGAACTGCCGGTAGATATTGTAGAATTCTGCGATCTGGGTGACGTAATCGCGGGTTTCCTGATAACGGATGGATTCAAGGTAGAGATCGATGTCATTTCCCGCCAGTCCCTGCCAGGTGCTGGCGTTACCCGGACCCGCATTATAAGCTGCCAGCGCGGCATAGATATTTCCATCGAAATAACTGCGCTGCTGCGCCAGATAATGCACTCCCAGCCGGATGCTGACCACCGGGCGGTAAAGGTCTTCAGGATCATAATTCTGCGGATAATTCATGTCTTGAACGATATTCGCAGCAGTATCGGGAATGATCTGCATCAAACCGCGCGCCCCGGCGGAAGAATGCACGAAGCCTTCAAAGAGGCTTTCCTGCCGCATCAAGGCGAAGACGAACAGTGGGTCCAGACCTTCCTTCTCTGCCACCGGAAGGACGAGATCCTTATAATACGTGCCGAAACGAATGTGGTTGAAGTAGATTGGCGCATTGAGGGATGTGAAATCGGTCATGCCGGCGAGATCGAGAACCTGACGGCTGGCAAAAATCGCTGATCGGTACAGCCCGATATCCACAAACAGATTCATCAAGCGGTAGGTATTGACAGGGTCTTTGGCGTATTCATTGCGCACATCTTCCAGTTCCAGCCGCCCCTCATCCAAAAATCCCAGACTCCATAATTTCCTCCCCCGAATCACGCGGGGATCATTTGCCAGTTCGCCCAGGTTGGAGATATCTGTACCTTCTGGAATTGGGAAAGTGGTGCGCATCCAGGCTTCAGCGGCAGCCCGTTCGCCGACCGGATCAGTAGCCAGATCGATGGTGGTGGGTGCGGCAAACGGTTCGCGGTTGAGCAGGATATCCCGGGCGCGTTCGCTGTAATACTCACCGGGGTCCGCGGCGGCGGCTGTCTGGAAGGATTTCAGCGCATCGGTCGTATTTTTTTGCGCCTGCTGAGCCTTTCCCACCCAGAAATTTGCCCGCGCCTTGTCTTGCGGAGCGGTGGCAAGCAAAACCGCGCGCTGGAAGGTCGCCTGTGCAGCCGCGGGGTTGTCCATGCGAAAACGGAGCACGCCCGCCATGATGACCGCCTGCTGTGTCTGCTCATTTGACGGATATTCTGTCACCATGCGTTCCCAGGTGGCGGCGGCAGCATCGAGCTGGTTGGCGCGTTCGAGGATGCGTCCGGCATCATAGAGGAAACTCGGCGAGGAATCTGCGCCGGGGAAACGGTTGACGAACTCGGTCAGCGTGGCGGCAGCCTCGGTATATTGGTTCAGGTAAGCCCACTGCGTATAGGCTTTCTCTTCCCAGGCGTTGTCCCAATAACTCCCATCGGGGAATTTGAGGATGATGTTGTTCCATTCCTGAATGGCTTCCTGGTAATTTCCCAAAGCGGTCTGCGTCAACGCTTTGTAATAGTAAACGGTATCATTCGCTTCGGGGTTGGCAGCCAGATAGCGGTTGAAGGCTTCCAACGCCACCCCGTATTGACCGGCATAATAATCCACCAGTCCGCGGTTCAGCTCGTCCACGGTTTGACCGGCGTCGACCAGAGCCACCAGCGCGGAGTAGGAATCATAGGCGCGGGGGAAATTATTGACCGCATCTTGAAAACGTTCATACGCAGCGGCGGTGTTCCCCAGCGCCAGGTATGCCTGCCCGGTGAGCAGGTCGGCTTCTGCGCGCTGATAATCGTCTTTTGTGCCAACATAGACCGCGTTGTACTTTTCGATGGCGGTGGCATACTCGCCCAACGCCGCATATGCCTGTCCAGATTTGACCTCGAGATTCAGTCCATCACCGAGATGGGATGCATGATAGGCGGCTTCATACGCAACGATGGCATCGGTATAATTTCCCACCGCAGTCAACGCATCGCCGCGCCATTCCTGAACATATGTGTCGATGACGCCGGGTTCCAATTGTAAATAGCTGGCATAAGCATCCGCGGCATCTTGAGGGCGATTCAGCTCATCGTAGGTTCGACCCAATAAAAGGATGGCATCCGCGCG
This sequence comes from Anaerolineaceae bacterium, assembly GCA_039680295.1. Classification (GTDB taxonomy): domain Bacteria; phylum Chloroflexota; class Anaerolineae; order Anaerolineales; family Anaerolineaceae; genus JBDKTF01. Next base: position 1,821 of record JBDKTF010000330.1, on the reverse strand, counting down.
GTTGGGCGCCTGTGGATACCCATCCACCAGGGTGCGCAGGGTGGTCAAAGCGCCGGGTAAATCGCGCAAGCCAATTTGCGCATGGGCATACCCCAGAAGCGCAGCGGCTTTTTCGTTATCGTCCTGCGATCCTTCCAGGGCGGTTTTATATTCACTTAATGCGGCATCGTAATCGCCATTCCACAGGGCAAGTTCCCCGCTGTCCAATCGCACTGCCGGAAGTGGAGTGGCGGTCGGCGCGGGTGTATCCGTCGGAACGACCGCCTGAGAAGCATCAGGGGTGCCGTCAGCAGCCGATGGGGAGAGGGTATGCAGGAGATCCTGGGGAAGATTCAAGGCGCAACCGGACAAGATCAACACCAGAATCAACCCTGACAGAAGGTATTTTTTCTTCATATGAAAGAGCATAATGGAAGAAGCGAATGGTGTCAATACTTTGACAAACCGTTCAACCCGTGTTAAACTTCGATCCGTATCCTCATTTGCGACGCTCTCGTCTGAGGGCGTCTTTTGGTGTCACCATGCGAACATTAGAGTGGGATTCTTCCAGAATTCAATTAAAAATGATCGATCAGCGTATCCTTCCAGAAAAATTGGAAGTGGTCGCCTACGATACATACCAGGGTGTGGCGGAATCGATCCGCGATATGGTGGTACGCGGCGCGCCCGCCATTGGCGCGGCTGCCGCGTTTGGTATGGCGCTGGCAGCTTATCGATCTCCAGAAAAAACCGTGGAGGGTTTACGCGCGGATCTGAAGAAAGCCGCAGAGGTTTTGCGGGCAGCGCGTCCGACCGCGGTCAACCTGGGATGGGCATTGGATCGAATGCTGGTGTTTATTCACAATACCGACGGCAGCGTGCAGGATGTAAAAGAGGCTGTTCTGGCAGAAGCCCAACGGGTGGCGGATGAAGACGTTGAAACCAACAAACGGATTTCACAATTCGGCGCGGCGTTGATCGAGGATGGCGACACCATCATCCATCACTGCAATACCGGCGCATTGGCGACCGTGGATTGGGGCACCGCGCTGGGCGTGATCCGCACCGCGCATGAAAGTGGGAAGCGGGTGCATGTTCTGGTGGACGAGACCCGTCCCCGCCTGCAAGGGGCGCGCCTGACTGCCTGGGAATTGCAGCAGTACGGCATTCCGTTTGAAATCATCAGCGATAATATGGCGGGATATTTCCTGCATTCCGGTCAGGTGCAGAAGGTGCTTTTCGGCGCCGATCGGGTCGCTGCGAACGGCGATGTGGCGAATAAAATTGGTTCATACATGCTTGCGCTGGCAGCTCACGACAACCAGATCCCGGTTTATTCCGTGTTCCCGATCACCACGGTGGATCTCAGTCTGTCAGACGGCAGCGCCATTCCGATCGAAGAACGCAACGAAGATGAAGTGCTTAACATTCAACTCAACGGGGAACGGGTGACACCGCGCGGCGCGCATGCCCGCAACCCATCGTTTGATGTGACCCCCAACCGTCTGCTGACAGGTTTAATTACAGATCGCGGTGTGGTTTATCCGCCGTTTTCGTTGAACCTGCCGCGGTTGTTAAATTCTGTTCGACAAGGGCTACGGAAATGAAAATTGTTTGTACCGGATCGATTGCCTATGATTATTTGATGACCTTCCCCGGTTATTTTAAGGATCACATTCTGCCTGAAAAACTGGAGACGCTCAGCCTTTCCTTTTTGGTGGATTCGATGATCCGCCAACGCGGCGGTGTGGCGCCGAATATTGCGTATACACTGGCGCTTCTGGGCGATCATCCCTATCTGTTGGCGACCGTGGGAGAAGATTTTGCAGAATACCGTCAATG
>JBDKTF010000391.1:0-6878 GCA_039680295.1 Anaerolineaceae bacterium | reverse complement strand
GGTTCTGGGCGTCGCGGATTTTGGCGTTCATGCGGTCGGCGCGGTCATCGACTTCCACCCGAACCCCCTGGGCTTTGAGACGCTTTTCGACTTCCTGCGCATAGGCAAGATGACGATCTGCAATGGGGATGATCACCGCCTGGACAGGGGAGAGCCAGACCGGGAAGGCGCCCGCGAAATGCTCGATGAGCACGCCGAGGAAGCGTTCGGTGGTGCCGGTCACGGCGCGGTGCAGAACCACGGGGGAGTGTTCAACGCCGTCTTCGCCGATGTAGGCGCAGCCAAGGCGGGCAGGCTGGATGAAGTCCACCTGAATGGTGGAGAGCTGCCATTCGCGACCGAGGACGTCATTTGCCATGAAGTCGGCTTTGGGTCCGTAGAAGGCGGCTTCGCCGGTGGCTTCGAAATATTCCACATCATTGGCGTCCAGCGCTGCGCGAAGCGCGGATTCTGCCCGGGTCCACTTCTCGTCATCTTTTACGTATTTGCCGCCCGCGCCGCGCAATGAAAGACGCACGCGGTAATCGGTGAAGCGGTAGCGATTAAGGACCTCTTTGATCACCTTCAGGTCGAGGGCGAACTCCTGCACGATCTGCTCGGGGGTGCAGAAGGTATGGCAATCATCCTGGGTGAGGGAGCGCACACGGGTGAGACCGTTCAATTCGCCGGTCTTTTCATAGCGGTACAGGGTGGCGAATTCAGCGAAGCGCATCGGCAACTCACGGTAGGAATGCTTGCCCATTTCGCGGTAGAGCGTCATGTGCGAAGGGCAGTTCATTGGTTTGAGACGGAAGGTGATGTTCTCATCCACCATGGGCGGGAACATGGCGTCTTTGTAGTTGTCGTAGTGACCAGAGCGTTTGTAGAGATCTTCCTTCACCAGGTGACCGGTCCAGACATGCTGGAAGCCGTAACGCGTCTGCACATCGCGGACGTAGGATTCCATGAGCTGGCGCAGCATCTCGCCCATGGGGGTGAAGAGCGGCAGACCAGGACCCACATCCTCGGAGAAGTAGAACAGACCCAGTTCCTTGCCCAGTTTGCGGTGATCGCGTTTTTTGGCTTCTTCGAGTTTCCAGAGATATTCTTCGAGATCTTTGGGCTTTTCCCAGGCGGTGCCGTAGATGCGTTGAAGCATGGGACGTTTTTCATCGCCGCGCCAGTATGCGCCTGCCACGTTCATCAGCTTGAAGGCAGAAGGATTGATCTGCCCCATGTTATCCACGTGAGGACCGCGGCAGAGGTCAACAAAGGTGTCGCTGGTGTAAATGGACATTTCAGGTTGTTCTGCCAGCGGATTGCCGTCTTCGTCGGTGCCGCCTTTTTCCAGCCCATCAATCAGCTCCAATTTGTAGGGCTGATTTTTAAAGATCTCGCGGGCTTCTTCAACCGAGACCGCTTTGCGCACGAAGGAGTGGCGTCCGGCGACAATCTGACGCATCCGTTTTTCGATGGCTTGCAGGTCATCGGGAGTCAGCGGACGGGGAAGGTCGAAATCATAATAAAAACCATCATCGATGGCAGGACCGATGGCAACTTTCCCATCCGGGAACATTTCCAATACCGCTTCTGCCATGACGTGCGCAGCGGAATGGCGAATGCGATACAGGAGCGAATCCTTGTAATTTTCGTATATTTTCTCAGCCATTTTTACTCCTTCATGAATGACCTGAAACCAATTAAACAAAATACTCCCGCCCTTCTGGGGCGAGAGTTATTCTCACGCGGTTCCACCCAGATTAACCGGGAAGCCCGGTCATCTTCTGGCGACCGATAACGGGGTCAACCGTTTCCCTTACTGTTTTTTCAGGGTTCCGCTCGCGGGTGGTTTTCGCTGGTCTCATTCCGATGCAGACTTTCAATCAGTGGTCTCAGTGGTCTGCAATCCCTGGCGGTGAGAGGTGGGCTACTCGTCCCGGTCTGGACGTTTGAATATCAGGTGGGCGGTATAGGACTCGAACCTACGACCTTTGCGATGTCAACGCAACGCTCTAACCAACTGAGCTAACCGCCCAACGGATTTGCATTATACATAATGCTGCCGATTTTCGCAAGGGGAAAGGCATAGTTCGATTTGGATTACGTATAATCGAATGCGGTTATAATTGCAGAAACACCTATCCCAATGGATGAACCCTGTGGCTGGTAAAAAGAACCCTGAAGACCTTAGTGTAGATGAGCTGCGTCACCTGTTGATTGAAAAAAAGCGGGCGGCGCATCAAGACCGCCTGGAGCAGTACCGGCGCACCGGAAGGGTGGTGGAAGTAGCCCCCGAACCGCTGCCGGCAGATGATCTGACGGATTTGCATACCGACGATTGGGGCGAACCGCCTGCGCCGGATTTACCCGCACAGCCGCCATCCAGACGCAAACGCGTGATCGATCGATTCCTGTTTGTGGTGGAAATCGCTGCGGTGGTGGGGTTCCTGTTTATTCTGCTGAATGGGTTCAGTCTGCTGCGCAATATGAACAATGAGGTTGGTGCAGCGTTACGCCAATCGACGCTGACGCCGACTCCGCTGGTGACGGCACTGGTCTTACCCTCGGGACATACCCCGCCGGATGCCGAAGGTGTGGTCTATGAGAACAATGCCGAAATTCCAGAACATTTGCGCCCGCTGGTTGCCAGCCTGCCCAGCGTGCCCCTGCCCACGCCGGGACCCGAACAGGCGATTCGCATCCAGATCCCTGCGATAGGCGTGGATGCACCGGTGGTGCAGGGCGACGGGTGGGAGCAGTTAAAAAAGGGGGTGGCGCAGCATCTGGGAACCCCCAATCCAGGCGAGGGCGGCAATCTGGTGCTCTCGGCGCATAATGACGCTTACGGAGAGATCTTTCGCGACCTGGATCAGCTAAAAGAGGGCGACCAAATCCTTCTCTTTACGAACCAGAGGGTTTATACTTATGTCGTTAAAGGATCGCAGGTAGTGCAACCCACTCAGGTGGAGGTTATGGCGTCCACATCCAATCCGGTTGTAACCTTGATCTCCTGTTATCCTTATCTGGTGGATAACCAGCGGATTGTGGTGTCCGCCGAGCTGCAGTCCAATTCATAAAATAATTTTAGGAGATGGTTTTATGAGCAAAAAGCAAAAGCGCAGTGTATCACAGATGAATGGCGCCGCCACTTCTGCAGCCGGACCTGTGATTCGCCGCCAGAGCCCCTCTGCGGAGGATTTCAACCCGGATTATTCTGCTGTCAAGTCTGACCTGAAGCGGATCGGGATTCTCGCCGGTTCGTTCATCGCGCTTCTGGTAATTTTGTCCTTCTTCCTGGGATAATTTCAGACGGATCAAGCCGTCCTTTTGACGGCTTGCAGTGATTTTTCAGATGATTCATCCCCCGCATCCACGGGGGATTTTGTTGTTTGGGTGATTGCCACTATAATCATGTCAGGAGTGCAACCATGGATGAACATTCGAGCGTGATTGAAGTTGAATTGACGACCCTGACCTATGGCGGAGATACGTTGGGACGCCTTGCGGATGGACGGGCAGTATTTGTACCGTTTTCCATGCCCGGTGAAACCGTACGGGCGAAAATCCGCGAAGAACGGCAGGGATTCGTACGCGCCGACCTGTTGGAGGTGTTGAAGCCTTCACCAGACCGAATTCAACCGAAATGCGCGCACTTCACCCAATGCGGCGGCTGCCATTACCAGCATATTCCCTATTACGCGCAGCTCAGCGCAAAGACAGCCATCGTCAAAGATCAATTGACGCGCATCGGCGGGTTTGTCGACCCACCGGTGCTGCCCATCCACCCCTCACCCATGCCGTGGAATTACCGCAACGCGGTGCAGTTTCATTTGACCGAAAACGGCAAGTTGGGGTATCAGGCGCCCAATTCGCACCGGGTGATCCCGATTCAGGAATGTCACCTGCCGGAAGGCGCGCTGAACGAGGTCTGGCAACTGCTGGATTTTGAACCCATCCCGGGTCTGGAACGCATCGATCTGCGGTTGGGCGCCGGAGACGATATTCTATTGGTGCTGAAAGGCAAAGACCCATCCGCGCCTGAATTCAGTGTGGATTTTCCACTTTCGGCGGTTTATGAAGGTCCTGGGGGAAGCGTGGTGATGTCTGGGGATGATCATACGCTGATGGAGCTGGGCGGGATTACCTATTCTGTTTCGGCAGGTTCCTTCTTCCAGGTGAACTCATTGGTGGCGCAGATGATTGTGGATGAATTGATGGCGCACCTGCCGTTGGCGCCGCAAACGAAACTGCTCGATCTGTACTGTGGGGTGGGATTGTTCAGCGCGCATTTTGCGCCGCATGTGGGTGAATTGATCGGGGTGGAGCTTTCCTCCTCTGCATGCGGTGATTTTGCGGTCAATCTGGATTCGTTTGACAACATCACCCTGTATGAAGGCGCCGCGGAGGAAGTTCTGCCGTCATTGGATGCAAAACCGGATGTCGTGGTGGTGGATCCGCCCCGGGCAGGACTGGCGCCCAAAGCGCTGGATGCGGTGGCGCGAATGCAGCCGGAGATGATCGCATACGTCTCGTGTGATCCTTCGACGCTGGCGCGGGATGCAAAACGCCTGTGCCAGAAAGGCTACCGGCTGACGCGAATCCAACCGTTTGATATGTTCCCGCAGACGTATCACGTGGAAACAGTAACACTGTTAACCCGTGGATCCAGCATAAGCGACTAGCACTATACTCGATATTAAAGTGGTCCAGCATCTTTCCAGTTTCAATAGACATTGAAACTGGAAAGACCATTGCGGTCTTCATGCGAATTTGAAATCAACAGAATGGCTTAAAATGGGGGTTTCCCGGGGGGTAAGCTACGCCAAAAATTAAATTCCATTTCGCAGTTGAAACGTAGTACTGCCGGAGAAAAATTATTCATTTTGGAATTTCTTTCGTGAATATGGGGTGATTTATTTCATAAAGAATCTGCTCAGGGGGATATAGGCGCAAGCAATACTGGAAAAGAATAATCACTACCCAGACTTATATTTAAAAATTGATTCTCATCAAGGAAATTATTTTTTGAATCTGTTAAAATCCAAGCACCAAACAAGATAAAGCCAATCTATATTATCAAATTTGAAAAATATTTAAAGAGGATATTCTGATGAAACAAACAATTACCGTCAACAGTCAAACACACCTTGGGGAGCTTGTAACATATTTCCCTGCCATTACTTCTCGTCTCAATGAACTGCATATCGATTACTGCTGCCAGGGGGATCGGACGCTTGGGGCTGCCATTAAAGAAGCAGGTCTTCAATTAGATTTCATTACTGAAGTACAGAACGGCTACAGCGATTATTTAGCCAGACCCGATAAGGAACTGCCTGTGAGTGAACTATCTGATGAAAAGCTAATTGACCTCATCCTTGAAATACATCATCAGCCTGAGCGTGCTCTGTGGAAGGAATTGGATCAGCTTGTGAATAAGATTTTGCTTGTACACTACGGGCACGGCAAAGAACTGCTCATGAAGCTTCATCGAAATTTCAGTGAGTTAAAGATGGAGTTGGAGGAGCATTTTGCCAAGGAGGAAGAGGAACTTTTCCCGGCAATGCGCAAACTTAACAAAACTCCACAGGACAGGGCAGAGATACACGCACTCATTCAGGAATTAGAAGGTGAACATGAAGGCGCCGGGCAGATTATTAAGCGGATAATCAAAGTGACCGACGATTTCACGCCCCCGGAGTATGCATGCCCTACAATGAAGGCTGTATATCTAAAACTCCATGAATTGGCAGATGACATATTCCTTCATATTGCCAAGGAAAATAGTGTTCTTTTCAAGCGGTACGAATAAAATAACCAATGGTGTTGCCTTTGCAACAACCTAAATTGAGATTGGACCGTCGATTAGGGAGATGTACATCTTAATCGGCGGTCTTTTTATTTTATAAGCGAGGGTAATCGCAATCGATAGACAAGAGATACAAAAATATTGAGCTTGATTCAGTCCAATAATATTTCCTGTTCCTTTCGACAGATTATCAGTGCTTGAGAAATATTCGTAAATGGATATAATTTATTTTAATAGGATGGGATAAACGCAATAATCATACGAAAAAAGTATGTTTGGAAGAGGAGATTTTGTATGAAGAAAAACGAAGAGAAAATTCAAGAGCACGATCACAAACACGACCATCCTGACCACAGCCATCATCATGAGCATTGTGAAACGCATGAAACATGCGCATCTCTGGTGCCAATTTTCAATCACCTGGAAAAAGAACAAATGGACGAAATTACGGCTGTGACACATTCAGTTTCCTACAAAAGGGGAGAAATTATTTATTATGCGGGAGATCAGTCAGACTCACTTTACATCATAAATGATGGGAAGGTAAAAATTTACAAGATTTCTGAATCCGGGAAAGAACAGTTGTTGCGAATTCTGCACCCGGGGGATTTTACAGGTGAACTGGCTTTGTTCAACGAATCTGAACATGAAGAATTTGCAGAGGCAATGGAAGAAACCAGCGTATGCACAATCAAACGTTCTGAGTTTCAAGAACTTCTCTTGAAATACCCTTCCATTTCATTAAAAGTTTTGGCTGAGTTTTCAAATAGACTTGGGCAGTCAGAAAAACAGACAACATGGTTTTCCACCGAGAAGGTTGAAACAAGGATAGCGCTCTTTTTGGCTGAGTGCATGGATAATGAGAAGCGATCGATGGAGGTTGTGTTGCCAATGAACAAAAAAGATATGGCTTCATATTTGGGAACGACACCGGAAACAATCAGTAGAAAATTGGCGGATTTAGAGGCAGCAGGATACATCAAACAAATTTCAAATAAAAAAATTAAAATCCTGGATTTGGATGGACAGCGATCAGTTTAGCCAGCCAGTTATCTCGAAAAGAAAGTTCTATTAGAAATAATGGGGGTAATGA
>JBDKTF010000498.1:0-7706 GCA_039680295.1 Anaerolineaceae bacterium | reverse complement strand
ACGAATCCGCTGTCACCGGTGAATCAGCCCCGGTCATTCGAGAAGCAGGGGGCGACCGTAGTGCCGTTACCGGTGGAACCCGTATCCTCTCCGACTGGCTGGTGGTGCGCGTTACTGCCAACCCCGGCGAAGGTTTTTTGGATCGCATGATCGGATTGGTTGAAGGTGCGCGCCGCCAGAAAACACCGAACGAAATCGCTCTGGATATTCTCCTGGCAAGCTTCACGATCATTTTCTTGATCGTTTGCATCACCCTGCTGCCATTCTCGCTGTACAGCGTCTCTACTGCTGGGAAAGGCACGCCCATTACCATCACCGTATTGGTGGCACTGCTCGTCTGTCTCATTCCGACCACCATTGGTGGATTACTCTCTGCAATTGGGATTGCCGGAATGGATCGCCTTATCCAACGCAACGTGATTGCCCTGTCAGGACGTGCAGTGGAAGCCGCCGGAGATGTGGATGTCTTGCTGCTCGATAAAACCGGAACGATCACACTAGGAAACCGGGAAGCAGTGGAGTTTCTCACAGTTCGGGGTGTGAAAGAAGAAGTCATGGCAGATGCCGCACAACTTTCATCTCTTCCCGATGAAACTCCAGAAGGTCGCAGTATCGTCGTGCTGGCAAAACAAAAATACAATTTGCGCGGTCGTACTTTGAGTGGCAGCGAAGAAGCTCCTGCTGGGATGCATTTTGTACCCTTTACCGCTCAAACCCGCATGAGTGGTGTGGATTTTGACGGTACTTCGATTCGCAAGGGCGCGCCCGATACCATGCTGGCTTATCTTGAATCTGCCGGCAGTCCCGTTCCAACAGAATTGCGGCAGACCATCGATCGCATCGCCCGCAGCGGTGGGACGCCTCTGGTCGTCGCCAAAAACAACCAGGCGTTGGGTGTAATTCACCTGAAGGATATCGTCAAAGGCGGATTACGTGACCGTTTCACCCAATTGCGCAAGATGGGCATCAAAACAGTGATGATTACTGGCGATAACCCCCTGACAGCTGCTGCAATTGCAGCCGAAGCAGGTGTGGATGATTTTCTGGCACAGGCGACCCCCGAAAAAAAGCTGGCGCTCATCCGCGAGTATCAAAACAATGGACGTCTGGTTGCCATGACAGGTGATGGAACCAACGATGCCCCGGCATTGGCGCAGGCTGATGTTGCAGTTGCCATGAATACCGGTACGCAGCCTGCCCGTGAAGCCGCCAATATGATCGATCTGGATAGTAACCCGACCAAATTAATCGAGATCGTCGAGATCGGCAAACAGCTTTTGATGACGCGCGGTGCTCTGACTACCTTCAGTATTGCCAATGACGTTTCTAAGTATTTCGCCATCATCCCGGCTGCCTTCGCTTCGACGTATCCACAGCTGGGTGCACTCAATTTCATGCACCTGTCCAGTCCGCAAAGCGCAATCATGTCTGCGGTTATTTTCAATGCGCTCATCATCGTCTTCCTCATCCCGTTGGCGTTGCGCGGCGTACACTACCGGGCAGTAGGCGCCGCCCAGCTGCTGCGCGACAATCTGCTCATCTATGGCTTGGGTGGGCTGATAACGCCTTTTATCGGTATCAAACTGATCGATATGCTTCTTGCATTTTTGCATCTGATATAAGGAGACCGGTATGTTGAAACAATTGAAAATTTCATTCATCATGTTGCTCGCGATGACCTTGCTTACCGGGTTGGCATACCCCTTGCTGGTGACTGGTCTGGCGCAGGTGTTCTTCCCACACCAGGCAAATGGCAGTTTGATCGAACAGAATGGTCAGATCGTCGGATCCAGTCTGATCGGTCAGTGGTTCACCGAACCTCAGTATTTCTGGCCTCGCCTTTCAGAAACCAATGTCGTACCATATAATGGAGAAGCTTCAGGTGGTTCAAACGCCAGTGTATTGAACGAATTGCTCGTTCAACAGGCGCAAAATCGTCTGGATGCGCTGGCAAAATACGGCGTTGCGGCGCAATCCGTTCCGGTAGATCTGGTGACAGCATCCGGCAGCGGTCTGGATCCCAACATCAGCGTAGCAGCCGCTCGTGTTCAGGCAGATCGAATTGCCCGGGCTCGCGGTTTAGCCGTCGATCAGATCAACACGCTGATTGATCAATACACCCAACCTCGTTTCCTGGGGTTGCTCGGAGAACCGCGCGTCAATGTTCTGCTGCTTAATTTGGCACTGGATGGGCTAAAATAGAGTTATGAAAGATACATATCATCGTCCAGATCCTGATCAATTGCTGGCTGCGCTCCAATCAGAAAACGCCGAAGCGAAACGAGGAAAACTCAAAATCTTCCTTGGCTATGTTGCCGGTGTGGGAAAAACTTACGCCATGCTCGAAGCCGCGCATCAGCGCAAAGCCGAAGGTATGGATGTTGTTGTCGCCTACGTGGAAACACACGGTCGTGCAGAAACTGAGAATTTGCTTCAAGGTCTGGAGGTTCTACCCAGACAGCAGGTTGAATATCGCGGCACACAATTGACCGACATGGATCTGGACAGGGTATTATCACGTCAGCCACAGCTCGTGCTCGTGGACGAATTGGCTCACACCAATGCGCCGGGGTTGCGTCATCCCAAACGTTTCCAGGATGTGGAAGAAATCCTATCGACGGGCATCGATGTGTACACAACCGTCAATATTCAGCACCTCGAAAGCCTGAATGATATCGTTTATCAGATTACCGGTGTACGCGTCAGCGAAACCATTCCTGACCGGGTATTTGATGAAGCTTATGAAATCGAATTGGTGGATTTGCCGTCCGACGAATTAATCCAACGGTTAAAAGATGGAAAAGTCTATGTGCCCGAACAGGCAGCTCGCGCCATTGAAAAATTCTTCCGCAAAGGCAACCTCACGGCGCTGCGCGAAATGGCAATGCGCCGTGCCGCTGAACGTGTGGATACCCAGATGCGCACCTATATGCAGTCGCGCGCCATCCCTGGACCCTGGGCAGCCGGAGAGCGTATCCTGGTCAGCATCAGTTCCCACCCGTTGGGTGAGCGCCTGATCCGCGCCGGACGACGCCTGGCAGATGACCTGAATGCCAATTGGTTCGTCCTTTTTGTGGAAACTCCGGGGCACCTGACCATGCCGCCTGAAAACCGCGCCCGTATCGAACACAACCTGCTGTTAGCAGAAAATCTTGGGGCACATACCTTCATAGTATCCGGTAATTCAGTGGCAGATGAGATTGTCAACTTCTGTCAGAAGCACAACATCACCAAAATTGTTGCCGGACGCCCTTACCGCAACCGCATACAGGAATTCTTCAAGCCATCCATCATTGGACAGATCCTCCGAAAAAGCGGGCGGGTGGACGTTTACATCATCAGTGAAGACCAGGTCACGCTGCATCCGGTGCGTATTCGCCGTTGGCATCTGCGCCCGTCAGTCAGGCGGTATGCATTGAGCATCATCATTGTTGGAATCGCAACACTGATCAACATGATGATCCACCCGTATCTGGACCCAATCAATCTGGTAATGATTTACCTGGCGGGTGTTGTCATCGTAGCCGTGTTTCTGGGACGCGGTCCTTCCATGTTGGCTTCGTTTTTAAGTGTCTTTGTCTTTGATTTCTTCTTAGTCGAACCGCGCTTCAGTTTTGCCATTAGCGACACCCAATATCTAATCACATTTTTGGGATTACTGCTGGTTGGTTTGATCATCAGCAATTCCGCCTCCCTATTACGTGATCAGGTGGAAACGCTGCGCAAACGCGACAATCAAACCCAGGCGCTCAACCGCTTCAGTCAGGCGCTGACTGGTGCTGTAACCCTCGAGGAAGTGTTAAATATCGTTCAGGAAAATATCAATGATGTTTTCACGCGTGAATCAATGATCTTACTTCCAGAAAAAGGGAAACTGGTTCCTAAAGCTTCTACATCTGGTTTTGTCCTCAGCGATGAAGAACTTGCCGTTGCGGAATGGTCATTCAAGAATGGAATGCCTGCGGGGCACGGAACCGATACACTTTCAGCCGCTGAAGTTCGTTATGTTCCATTGAAAACCTCCCGGGGTGTGATTGGCATTTTGGGTATCAAACCCCAGGAGCAGAATAGCTTTTTATCACCGGATCAGCGAGAGCTTTTGATCAGCTTTGCCAGTCTGTCAGCTTTAGCCATTGAACGCGCTCGCTTTGCCGAAGATGCTCTCCAGACAGAAACACTGCGAACCGCTGAACGCTTACAATCTGCCCTGTTGAATTCAATTTCGCACCAGTTTCGCACACCTCTGGCAACAATCACCGGGGTATTGACCAGCCTGGATCTTTCTGAAAATGATCGCGAAGGACAAAACCAACTCGATGCATCCACTCGCATTACCCTGATTAAATCCGCCACAGACCAGGCACAGCAGCTTAATCGTCTGGTTGAAAACTTGTTGGATATGACCCGTCTGGAGGCTGGCGCCATTCACCTGTTCCAGGAAACGTCTGATCTTCAAGATTTGATTGGAGCAGTCATCCATCAAATGACAGATATCCTGGGCAACCGACATGTGGATATTCGTCTACCCGTCGACCTTCCCAATGTATGGATTGATCTTGCATTAACCGGTCAGGTACTGATCAATCTGCTTGAAAACGCCTGCAAATACTCCCCTTCCGATACACCCATCACAATTTCTGCTCAATCTTGGGCGAACCAGGTAGCTGTTTTGGTTTCAGATCAAGGAATTGGCATTCCTGAAGATGATCTGGAACGCGTATTTGATAAATTCTACCGGGTAAATCATCCCAATCAAGTAACTGGCACTGGATTAGGGTTGTCGATTTGTAGGGGGATAATCGAAGCGCAGGGTGGAAAAATCTGGGCGCAGAATAACCCGAACCTGGGTGTAACAATCACGTTCACATTACCTGTTCTGCCCGCGGTTCAGAAAGAGGCAGAGGTCCATGAGCGGAGAGAAGCTTAAAATTCTGGTTGTGGATGATGAAGCGGCAATCCGCCGCTTTTTGCATGCCGCCTTATCAGCCAATGGACACACAGTATTTGAAGTAGATACAGGCGAAGGCGCCATCGTGATGTTGGAAAAGCACCGTCCAGACTTATTGATCCTCGACCTGGGTTTACCCGATGCAGATGGCATTGATATCATTCGCGAGGTACGCGAGTGGAATAATTTACCCATTATCATCCTATCGGTTCGCGACCATGAAGAAGATAAAATTATTGCATTGGATACCGGAGCAGACGATTACCTCACCAAACCTTTCGGTGTTGGCGAGCTATTGGCACGCATTCGCGGCGTTATGCGGCGCGTAGGGGGAGAAATATCCGGCGGTGTTCTGGTCATGGGTCTCTTAAAAATGGATCTGGATCGGCGAGAAGTTTCCCTGAATGGGCAAATCATGTCCCTCACTCCCACGGAGTATGATTTGCTCAAAATTTTGATGCAAAACTCTGGAAAGGTGCTCACTCATCACCAAATCATTGACCGGGTATGGGGTACTCATCTGGGTGAGGAAGACCGGCTGCTTAGGGTGAACATCAGTAATTTGCGTCATAAACTTGAACCGGATCCCAATCGCCCGATGTTTATTCTGACAGAGCTTGGCGTAGGCTATCGCATGAACGATGAAACCTAATTCACCTGTCCAAGAAATACCTTGTCAATTCACCCGGGGTGGTCTATACTGCAAATTCTATGCAACGAAAATCTTTCTCACGATCCCGTCTGCTGCGTGGATTGGGCGCCGGATTTCTGACGATTGCGGTGCTGCTCACTCTCATCCAGTTCCTGCGCTTCACCCGCCAGCAGCCGGTTTTTCCGAACGGCAGTCTCATTGCGGGTGTGCCCGTGGGTGGGCTGGATCGAACCGCTGCAAAAGATCGCCTCTCCCAGGTCATTCTCGCCCCGGTGGAGCTGCGCTATCAGAATGCGGCAATTCTTGCCACCGCCGCAGACCTGGGATTGACAGTTGACCTGGATGCGCTTCTGGATTCAGCCAGTCAAAGCCTGCCGTCCTTCTGGCAGCGATTGTGGAATCAGACGTCGGGTGCCCCCGCAAACGTGCCCCTGAACGCCGCAGTTTCAACTGAAACCCTGCGCGCTTACCTGCAAAACCAGGTCGCCGCGCGTTACGATCAGCCGCCTCAACCGCCGATTCCCGTACCCGCCAGTCCCCAATATCTCTCCGGATCCGGAGGATGGACGCTGGATGTGGATGCCGCCGCCGCGCAGATCACCACCCTTCTCACCGCCGCTCCCGGCGCGTCCCGCAGTCTGGATTTGCCCGTCACCGTGACGAACGAACCCCACCCCCTCCCTCAAAACCTTCAAATTCAACTGGAACAGATTCTCGATGTCTCCGGTTTTGATGGTCTGGCGGAAATCTACGTGCAGGATTTGAACACCGATGATGTGATCCATTTTGCACGCCAGAACCAGCAGGACATCACCCCCGGAATCGCGTTCACCGCTGCCAGCACCATCAAGGTGCCCATCATGGTTTCAGTGCTCAGCCGCATGGAAGAGCCCATTTCGCAGGATGTGCTGGATCTGTTCACCGCCATGGTGGTGAAATCTGAAAATCCGCCCGCTGATACATTGATGGATGCGTACCTCGGCGGCAATCTGGGACCGCTTGAAGTAACCAAGGATATGCAGACGCTTGGACTGCAAAGCACGTTCATCGCCGGGTACTTCTATTTCGGCGCCCCCCTGCTGGTCGCGTACGACACGCCCGCCAACACCCGCACCGATATCAACCTCCAGCCGGATGCATACAATCAGACCACTCCCGCCGATATCGGTGTTCTCCTGGCAGATATTTACACCTGCGCCAAAGACGGCTCCGGTCCGCTCGTGGACAAATTAAGCATGACGCAGAAGAAATGCCAGATCATCGTGGATGTGCTCAGCAGCAACCGCAATGGCGTATTGCTCGAAGCCGGTTTGCCCGAATCGGTCCAGATCGCCCATAAACATGGCTGGGTCAACGAAGCCGATGGTTTACTGCACAACCTCAGCGACGTGGGCATCGTTTACTCACCCGGTGGCGACTACGTCATCACCATGTACCTTTACCGCACCGACCAGCTCCTCTTCGATGAAGCCAACATCTGGATGGGAACCCTTTCGCAGGCGGTCTACAATTACTTCAATCCGCCCCAACTTGCCCAGCCCTGAAAAAGCACATCGGATCAGATTAACCAGAAAAGGAGGAAAGTCAGTCCGACTTCCTCCTTTTTGTATGCCCTCGGTGATGTTGATCGATTTCCAGCCGAACTTATCCGTTGGTCGGACGTGAAGCTATTTCAACGCTTTCCGATTTGAGGGTTTTGCCGTTTTTCAGATGATCAATCCGTCGCTGCAAATAGGGTGAAAAATGTTCCTTATACCGCTCGTGAAGCTCGGACAGCATCCAATCCTTGCAGGTGATCTTTTTGCGGCAGTTGGGTTGACCGCACAGACATTCGAACTCGTCGTAATCGCTGCCGTCGCTGGTGGCATAATCAAAGCATACTTCCTCGTCCGGCTGAATATCCCGCATCGCCACGAGCACAATCTGCCCGACCAGCCAGCCGTTGGGATTGCAGGAATGATTGAAGAAATCCGCCGGATCTTCGCCAATCTTGACCGGACCGATAAAGATATCTTCCTCCACCTGAATGCTGTGCGTGGTGATCTCTTCAGGATACGCTTCCAATTCTTTGCGGGTAAATACTTCTCCACCCCAGACGGCAAGCAG